>JAEEGU010000165.1 GCA_016280485.1 Bacillota bacterium
CGGGCATGTGGGAGAGAACAATCTCGTGCGGCTCGCTGTCAAAGACTTACTCGATGACGGGCTGGAGGCTGGGCTACACCATCGCGCCGGAGGCCATAACCGAGACCATAAAGAAGGTCCACGACTTCCTGACGATTTCTGCGAGCGGGCCGATGCAAGAAGCAGCGGTCGTTGGGCTTCGCTTCGGCGACGACTATTATCGCGAATTCCTCGAAGCCTACGCCAAGAGGCGCAAGTTCTTCCTGGACGGCCTCGACCGTATAGGCATCGACCATACCAATCCGGAGGGCGCGTATTACATACTGCTCGACATTTCAAAGTATGGCTATGACAATGACCTTGAGTTTTGCGAGGACCTCGCGCAAAAGGTCGGCATAGGTGCTGTGCCGGGCTCAAGCTTTTTCCGCGAGCCTGTGAACCACCTCATACGCCTGCACTTTGCAAAATCCGAAGCGGTCCTCACAGACGCGCTTAACAGGCTCGAGAACATAAACAGAATGCAGCGATAAAAAACGCCCGCGGGTTAACCCCGCAGGCGTTTCGCTTATTTCGCATTATTATACAATATTCTTTTTTACCAGATAAAGATATTCCTTTACATGTATATCTCTGCCCTTTAGGTTTCTGGAGGCTCTGAAGGTGTTGTATTTCGTGTCGAAAACCCTGACATCTCCAAGACCCGACAAAAGCCCTACCATTTCCTCCTTTGAAATAAAGCCGTCGCTGCTGAACGAAATCAGGAGATACTTCGCTTTGAGGCTCTCGCACAGCTCCCCCATGCTTTCAAAGGCGGTTTTTTTATTGTTATAATCGGAAGAGTTCCAGCCTCTCGGAATTCCCGACACCCTGCTGACCTCTGCCGGCCTTTCGTAGTTGTTAATCAGGTTCAGCATAAAGTAATTCGACCCGTAAGGGTGCTGGTTGTACGGCGGATCCATGTATACAAGGTCAAGCTCCGGAAGATTGTGCGCAAGCTTATTGGCATCCTCCTTGTATATATTGACATCACAGGAGAAGTTGCTGAATATAGGCTTGCACAGGCTGATGTCCGCCATTATTCGCGTAAGAGCGTTACGCCCGTTGCCGCCGAACTGGCCTATGCCCGTTTCTGAGTTTTTGTAAAAGCCCTTGAACACGCCGCCGGTGTTTGTGTGGACCGACGCCTCGTAAAGAAGCGGCGCCAGCAGCAGCGTTTTGTACGGACCGGGGATTTCTTCAATCAGCTGCCTCGCGGTATCAATGTACATCGCGTTTCTCGTGGTATAAAAGACCCTTTCGCCCTTTTTGATATCCTCATCATCCACAGGCGCGTACATTTCAGAGATAAAGCCCTTACGAAGAGGCTCATTTTCAAGAGTCCTAACAACCTCGTCAAAATACCCGTCAAGCTTATCAAAATCGATATCGCCTGCGTTTGAAAGGTAGCAGGCATTCACTGTCTCGCAGTAATCCTCAAGATCGTTGACATACAGGGTATTTGAATACCTCTTCAAAAACCTTGCGACAATGCCTGAGCCGGAAAACAAATCCGCCGCACTAAGTCGCTCTTTCCCCATTTCCGCGCGCACCTCATCTACCGCCGTACCTATAAACGGCAAAAGCGCCCTTTTATTTCCGATGTATGTTATTATCTGTTCCGTCAAAAAACGGGGGTTTTCCGCCATCACTGCGCATTACCCTCCGCGTCATAGGAAACGTTTGCGGCAGTGTCTATGCCTGCAAGCTCCTGAGCTTCGGTATACCATTTCACATAATAAGCATTTTCGTTTGCTTTTTTAAGGCACGCATTGATTTTTTCGGTCAATTCATCATTGCCCTTTTGAATGAGCACCACGTTGTTCGCCGTCTGCACGGCTATGGTAAACTCAAAGCCAGAAAGCGCGAGGCTGTCATAATTTGCAACAACTGCCCTGCCATATCCGCGTGCTACCGCAAGGCCGTCAATTTCGCCGTTTAAGAGCGCATTTAAAGCATCGTCCAAACTGCCGAACTCCACAATCTCCGTGCTTTCAGGCAGCTGGTTCTGAGCGAGGCTAAGCTGCATTGAAGCTGTCTGCGCGCCGATTTTGAGCCCTGCATAGTCCTCAGCTTCTGTAAGCTGTCCGACCTTGTCTGCCGGAATGACTATTGACTGTGCGACTTCGTTTTCACCGGCATAATAGTGGTCGGAAAGGTTGAATCTTTCGGCTCTCTCCGGAGTGAAGGAATAGCCGGAAAGCGAAATGTCTACGTCTCCGTTTGCAACGGCATCCTGGCAGGCTTCAAAGCCCATAGGCACCAGCACCAGCTCCATACCAAGCTCATCTGCGATGAAGTTGGCGAGTGTTATGTCAAAGCCCACATACTGCTCCGGCCCGGTTTTTGAAGTATCCACAAACTCCATCGGCGAGAAGTCAGGCGAAAAAGCTACCGTAAGCGTTGGTTTTGCGGCATCGGCAGAGTCACCGGCACCGCTATCCGAACTGCTGCAGGCCGTAAGACCTAACATGCAGCCTAAACTTAAGATAAGGGAAAGCACCACCGCGAGGGCTTTTTTTAATTTTTTGTTTTTCATCATCAAGCTTCCTTTCTGTAGCATATTCACACCGTTTATTCCACCTGCTGGCGTTTTACCAAATCGGCGAAAAAGCCGTTCTTTTGAATAAGCTCGTCATAGGTTCCGTCCTCCACTATCTTTCCACCGTCGAGTACGATGATTCTGTCGCAATTTTTGATTGTGGAAAGTCTGTGCGCAATTACCACTCTGGTGCATTTCAGCGAATCGAGCGATTCCGAAACCTGCTTTTGCGTTATGTTGTCGAGAGCGCTGGTCGCCTCGTCGAACATCAGAATTTTTGGCTTTGGCGCTATGGCGCGGGCTATCATCAGCCTCTGCCTCTGGCCACCGGATATGCCGCCCATTCCTTCGCCGATTATGGTGAACATGTTCATCGGCATACGGCGGATATCCTCCGCAACCCCGGCCATCTCAGCAGCCTCCCATGCATCATCAAGGGTAAGCTGCGGCGCGGAAATAACTATATTCGAGTAAATATCACCCAAAAAGAGTGCGCTGTTCTGCATCACGGTTCCTATCTTGCTGCGGAGCGACTTTAGGTCGATGTGATTAAGATCGCGCCCGTCATAGTAAACCGCACCCTTCTGCGGCTTCTCAAAGCCCAGCATAATTCGCATAAGCGTGCTCTTGCCACAGCCTGTCTTGCCGGTTATGGCAACATACTGGCCCGGCCTAATCTTCAGGCTTATGTCGTCTATCACAGGCGGCATGTCTTCGCTGTAGCGGAAGGTAACATTGTTAAGCTCTATGCCTCCCGAAAGCCTTTCGATCACAGGCTTGTCCTCTGCAATCTCAGGCTCTGCCTCCAAAATCGGGCGGAGAAGCTCAAAGGTCGGCGCTATCATCGCGGCCGGTTCTATCATCGGCACAAGCGCGGTAAAGGCACCGTTTACAATGGCAAATGCCGCATTAAACGCATAGTACTGCGCCACATCTATGTTTGCCTTTAGTGCAAGGAAATAGATAATCATCGTACCTGTCAGCGATATTGCAGTTATCACTGCAGGGAACACCTTTACAAACATTGGCGGATCGTACTGCAGCGCGGACTGAGGCGCATAGGCGTTTGCCCATTTTGAAAATGCACGGCGTTCCGCACCCGCAAGCTTTATCTTTTCAACGCCCGTAATCAGTGAATACGAAAGACCGCCGGTCTTTGCTGCAAGCTCCATCTGCGTCCTGTTCACCCTCGAGCGGATGACAAGAGCCGCAACCAGCACAATAAGCTGAAGCGCCGCAACCACAAACGCAGGGAAAGCCAGCGTCGGGGCAAAGGATTTTATCTGAACTATATAGATGAACGAAAACAGCGCTGTCGTAAAGCAGGTTATACAAAGGCTCAGTATCTCGTAAACCAGAACACTGACATTCTGCACGCGGCTTGCCAGATCGCCCGCGGAATACTTTGTAAAGAACGAGCTTGGCAGCGTCAGAATCCTCATCATAATTGCCGACTCTATATTAATGTTAAAGCTTTGCGTCATCCTGTGCAGGAAAAGCTCCTGAACCGTTCCAAACAGCAGGCTCGAAACGGATACACATACCAGGAATACCGCTATCGCCAGCAGCGCCGAAACGCTTTTCATCGCAACGATGTCCGAAAACAGGATGCTGTTTATCCAAGGAACCAAAAGCCCCACGCAGGCTGCAATCAGAGCAAAGCCGAAATATCCCGCAATGCTCGGGCGGTCGATGCTTGCAAATATATAGTTATAAAGGTCTCTAAGCGTAAGTGCCCTTGTCGGCAGAGGCTTGTAGAAAACGAAGGCCTCGCCCGAGAAAAGCTTTTCCGAAGCGGCGCTCAGCTTTGTCATTTTGCCTGTCTTTGGATCGAGGTATCTGTAGCCGCTTGCCCCGATTGGGATCAGTGCCACCGGCTTTCCGCTGTCCGCAAAGGTGGTCAGCATCGCACCGGAAGCATCCTTCCTGAAGCCTTCCTTTAGCGTCGCAACCCTTGTCATAATTCCGTAAGGCCTGAGGAGGTACTCGAGCACCTCCTCGATGGTCGTGAGGCGATCCGGCACTTCTCTTACCTTTATGTGATAGTACTTCAGTATGGCGCCGATTGCGTCAGTAGCCTGCTCTCGCTCGTTTTGCAGCGCAGAGGAAAGCCTCCGTCCCATGACGGAGCCCGCAATCCTGAGGCACGAATCCTCGAAGGCCTGTATATCGTTGTTTTTTCGCAGTTCTATCTGCTCTTCAAACCAGCTCAATATTTTTATCTCCTTTGGGACCTACTCGTTTGTAACCAGCTTTGCGTAAAGGCCATCGCTTTGCATCAGCTCATCGTGCGTTCCGCGTTCGACGACCCTTCCTCTGTCGAGCACGATTATCTCGTCGCAGTCTCGGATGGTTGAAAGTCTGTGCGCCACAACCACCGTAGTGATGCCTCTGTTTTTGATGGAAGAAACCACATCAAACTCGGTCTTGGCGTCGAGCGCACTCGTCGCTTCGTCCATTATAACCAGCGTAGGGTCCTGTGCAAGCACACGCGCTATCTCTATTCTCTGCCTCTGGCCACCCGAAAAGTCGAGTCCGCCCTCGCGCAGGCAATAGGAATAGCCGCCTTCCCTTCGCATAATATCTTCGTGTATCTGCGCGTCTCTCGCGGCGAGAATCATTTCGAAATCCTCGATGGAACTGTCCCACATCTTTATATTGTTCGCTATCGTATCCTCGTACAGGGTGATGTCCTGGTTTACAACGGCCACAGAGCCGGTGAAAACGCTCCTGTCTATTTCGGTAATGCTTTTGCCGTCAAAGAGAATCTCCCCGGCCCACGGTTTGTAAAGACCGGAAATAAGGCGCGAAAGTGTGCTCTTGCCGCAGCCCGAACCACCGACAAACGCAACGCTCTTCCCCGGTTCGAGGGTCAGGCTGAAATCCTCGATAAGAGGCGGCGAAAGTCTCGAATAGCCAAAGGTTACATTTTTAAGCTCGAGCCTTCCCGAAAGCTTGCCAAGAGGCTTGCCTTCCTCGGTCTTTGCGGCAGACTCGAAAAGCCTGTCCTTTGGATACTCCATCACATCGTCGATACGCTCCATCTGCGTGCGCATCTCCTGAAGGCTCTGCCCTGCCGTAATCAGTGACTGCGCCGGAAGCAGGAACCGCGTGAGGAACCCCTGGAACGCCAGCACCATACCGGATGTGAACTCGCCCTTTATAATCAGGTAAACTCCCATCAAAAGCACTATGTCGTTCACAAGCTCCATAACGATTTGCGGCGCCTTGCCAAGTCCGGTGTTAAGCCCCGCGAACCTTACGCGCTGAGCATTGACGCTGGCCTCGTAGCCCGCCCACTTTGCGAAGAATCCGTTCTCAGCACCGCTGGATTTGATAGTCTCTATCATCTCGATGCCCGAAACCGTGCTCGAATAGAGCTTTGCCTCATCGCGCATCATGACGCGTGTGATGTTCACGCGCTTTGCGCTGATGTAGTATGCGATAAATACGTTAATAATAATCGAAATCAGGCCCACAGCCGTCATCGCCACCGAATAGCTCAGCATCACGCCGAGGTAGAACACCAGCATCGCGGTGTTTATGACAAGCGGCGCAAAGGTGTTTACCAAAAGGTTTGCGATGTTCGCGTTGGCCATACGACGCTGCTCGAGGTCACCCACCATGCGCTGCGAGAAGAAATTCATCGGAAGCTGTAGCACATGCCAGAAGTACGAAGTGTTGCCGACTGCCGCAAATTTGCCGCTTATACGGTAGGAATAGACTGCCGTAATCCACGCTGCGAGGATCTGCACAAGCGTCAGAGCCGCCAGCGCCGCCACGAAGTAGCCGACCAGCGCCGGGTTGCGCCCGCCGAGGAGCTCGTCCATAAAGAAGCGCGAAAAGCCCGCTGCAAAGATGACGCCGATGGATGCGACAGCCGTCGTTATTGCGACAAAGGCCGCCGCAGAGCCTGCCCCCTCCATACGCTTTTTTGCGAATGCAAGCATGCTCTTTGGGCTGCCTGAAGGCTCGAAGCCCTCGCCCGGCGTGATTATAATGCACACGCCCGTAAAGCCCTCGTCGAACTCTTTTTCGGTGATGACAATGTTGCCTCTGGCGGGATCGTTTATGTAGACCTTGCCGTTTTTGAAGCCGCAAAGCACGATGAAGTGGTTGAACTCCCAGTGCACTATGCATGGGAATTTTGCGTTTGCCTTCAGCTGGTCGGGCTCGAAGCGGTAGCCGGTGGCGTTAAAGCCGTAAGCCCTTGCGGCTCTTGCAATGTTGCCCGCCTTGGCACCGTCGCGCGAAACGTCGCAGTCTTCGCGGACCTGCTCGAGCGTTATCCACTTGTCGTAATAGGCCATGACCATTGTGAGGGATGCGGCGCCGCACTCGAGGGCTTCCATCTGCATTACGACGGGAACCTTTGCGACACCGGAGCTCAGCGGCTGTTTGATTTTTCTGCTGCTACTCTTTGCCATGAGGTCACCTATTTGATGATGTAGCTGATAGGCGCTACTTCCTTTACGCCGTCTTCGGTGTTAACCTGAATTGTACCAAATATCCCCCAGATAACGGCGCCTGCAATCAGCACTGCCGTTGCGATGAGAATCAGCCATACCGAAGGTGTGGTTACCTTTATGTAGTCGTCGAGCTGCTCGGGTGACGACACCCTGTCGATGCTCTTACTGCGAAATATCGATTTTTCCTGTTTTGTGTCCTGCATAGGTTTCTCCTGTGTTAGCGCGCTGTCTGCGCGGTACTTTACATTGCTACATATTTAAATTAAACACTGTATCCCCCGCTTAGTCAAGGGAATTGGGCAAAAGAATGCATAAAATTGCGGAAAAATGCACAAAAAAGAGGCGTGTTTCCTATGCGGAACACGCCCTCTGTTTATTCTTATCCCCAAGGCCTTTTTTGCTTTTCCCTAGGAGGAATACTCTTGGCCACGCCCCCTGCAGCCTTGTCGAGATCCTCATCATCAAGTATGATTCCGGCTGCTTCAACGCCTTTCTTGGTTTCATCTATAATAGCCTGAGCCTCCTCTTGGTTCTGTGCGCCTTCGAGCTTTCTCTTCAGGTCGTTTGTGAATTCCATAAATATACCTCCTCCGTACTTTAAGATATATTTATGTTACCATAATTCCCCCCCCGGTTCAAGACTTTTCCAATTTCCACCGCTTCCCCGGATGAGGTGGCGGCACAACAGTAAATAAGCCTTCCCCGGATGAGGTGGCTACTCCAACAGTAAATAAGCCTTCCCCGGATGAGGTGGCTACTCCAACAGTAAATAAGCCTTCCCCTTGAGGGGAAGGTGGCCGCAAGGACGGATGAGGTGGCGGCACAACTCAAATCTATGCACTAAATAGATCTTTTTATAAAAGTAGTGCATGGAGTTCTCGCGATTTTGTGCATTTTACTTCCGAAGATATGCACCATCTCATAGAATTACATGGAGTTAGTGCATAGCATTATAGGTTCAAAACAGTATAAGCTGCGATCTGAGCCGTTTTTGTATGCACTATGAAGCGCGCTTCTACACATATAGTGCATAGTTTACAAAAAAGAACCGCAATTCGGTCTTGTACCGCGGCATAAATTGGAAAAGCCTTGAACGGGGGGGAGATTATGGTAACATAAATATATCTTAAAGTTTGGGGAGGTATATTTATGAAATTCACAAACGACCTGAAGAAAAAGCTTGAAGGCGCACAGAATAAAGAAGAAGTGCAGGCTATTATAGACGAAACCAAGAAAGGCGTTGAAGCAGCCGGAGTCATACTTGATGATGAAGATCTCGACAAGGCTGCAGGGGGCTCCAGGCCTCTTCCTCCTGGGGGAAAATATTATTAAAGGCCTTGGGCATAAGAATAAACAGAAGGCGTGTTCCGCATAGGAAACACGCCTTTTATTATTTCTTTATCCTAAGCCTCTTCAGATACTCTTTGTGCTCCGGTGTGACGCGGTAGCTTTCAACGGATTTCTGAATCGCCTTGTTGTGAGTCCATGTATCGAGCCGTTTTCCCTCGATATACGGCAGCACGGCATCATATTGCTTTGCCAGTGCCGTAGCGAAATACCATGCAATCATCATATTGACATAGTACTCTTCTGACCTTAGTTCTGCAATCATTTCAGGATATGCCGGATCAAAATCCTCATCAAGGAAATGCTGCATCAGCATTCCTGTTCCGAATCTTATCTCATAGGTTTTCTCGGAACGAATCCAAATTCTAATCTGCTCAAGCAACTTTGGGCGATGCTTCTTGAACACCTTCGGCGACATCTGATCGCACGTTGCCCAGTTATCCACAAATGGCAGGAATCTGAGAACCTCCTCCATGCAGCGTTCGTAATCCTTTAACTCCGAAATTATAAACGCGTGCAGCTGGTTCTCATCAAAATATCTGTGCGGCAGTTCATTTAAGAACTCCTGCACA
>JAEEGU010000166.1 GCA_016280485.1 Bacillota bacterium
AGAGACTAAATCAGAAAACAAAAACAACAGCCTCCATCATTGCATGCATTGCCCTTGTAGTTTTGCTTATTTTAAGTTATACTAATACAGGCACAACTTCGATGCTGCGTTCCGTATTACAGCTTGGTTCAATTTATGCTCTGGCAGCTGCCAGCATGAACCTCTTAAATGGCTTTACGGGGCTCTTTTCACTCGGGCATGCGGGCTTTATGGCAATAGGCGCTTATACTTATGCCGTGCTTACCATTCCGGTAAACAGAAAGGCAAACGTTTATTATCTTTACGGCGTGGCCGACGGCCTCGCAAACGTGGCTCTTCCAACATGGCTGGGCCTCATCATAGGCGGCATCGCAGCGGCACTTGTTGCGGCACTTATCGGTGCTGCGGTACTTCGCTTAAAGTCGGATTACTTCGCAATCGCAACTCTCGGCCTTGCCGAAATCGTGCGTATCTGCGTAGCAAGCTCACCTATGGCGAAAATCACAAACGGATCCCTGGGACTTAAAAACATTCCGGGATTCACGGATATCGGACCTATCCCGGCATACTTCGTACCTTTCATTGTGGTAACGATATGCCTCGTTGTCATGTTCCTGCTCATTAACTGCTCTTACGGACGCGCCTTCAAGGCAATTCGTGAGGACGAAATCGCTGCAGAGGCTATGGGCATCAACCTGGCACGCCACAAGCAAATGTCATTCATCATCAGCTCGTTCTTTGCGGGAATCGCAGGAGCGCTGCTGGCAATGTTCCTGGGCGCTATTCAGTCCACGACATTCCCGCTGATGCTGACATATAATATTCTGCTGATCGTTGTAATCGGCGGAATGGGTTCCCTTTCGGGCTCAATCTTTTCGGCATTCCTCGTAATTGCCGCAAAGGAATGGTGGCTCAGATTCCTCGATGTAGAGCAGTACATCGGCGACTGGCAGGTACCTCTCCTTCGTACGGGCTTCCGTATGGTAGTATTCTCAATCATTCTGATGGTTGTAGTACTGTTCTGGAGACAGGGTATCATGGGACAAAAGGAATTCTCGTGGGATGGAATATATAACTTCTTTAAGCGTTTAAAGAACAAATCCGCGGGTAAAAATAGAAAGGCAGCAGCCGCAGCAGGAGGTGACGCAAATGAGTAATCAGAACGTTCTCCGCGTATGCGACGCAACCATGCAATTCGGCGGCGTAGTAGCCGTAAACAACCTGAACCTTGAGGTCAACAAGGGCGAAATCATCGGCCTTATCGGACCTAACGGTGCAGGCAAAACAACAGCTTTCAACGTCATCACCGGAGTTTATGCACCGACCAACGGCGCAGTTGAATTAAACGGTGAGCGTATAGTTGAAAATCACCCTCATGGCAAAATGCACGAGCTCTACAACGGCGAGAACCTCGGAAAGTACAATGATGTAAAGGTACTTACCCCGGACCGCATTACAAAGCTCGGTGTAGCCAGAACATTCCAGAACATCAGGCTCTTCAAGAACCTGACCGTATTTGACAATGTTCTGATTGCAAAGCACATGAACATGAAGGGCAATATATTCTCCGATGTTTTCCGCATCAACCGCAAGGAAGAGCAGAAAATGGCGGAGGAAACCCTGGAGCTGCTCCGCATACTCGATCTCGAGCAGCACAAGGACGACATTGCGACATCACTCCCATACGGCAAACAGAGACATCTCGAGATTGCGAGAGCGCTGGCTACAAAGCCGAGCCTTCTCCTGCTCGACGAGCCTGCTGCCGGCATGAACCCGCAGGAATCCGACGACCTCATGAAGTTCGTAGGCAGAATCAGAGACGATTTCAATCTCTCCATTCTGATGATTGAACACCACATGCAGGTTATAATGGGTATCTGCGACCGAATCTACGTACTCGATTACGGCACACTTATTGCCGAGGGCACACCTTCCGAGATTCAGAACAATCCAAAGGTAATCGAGGCTTATCTGGGGGTGGATGAATAATGTTAAAAATAGAAAATGTTCACGTTTATTACGGCGGTATCCATGCTCTTAGAGGAATCAACATGGACGTAGAGGACGGCGCAATCATTTCCCTCATCGGAGCTAACGGCGCGGGAAAATCCACTACGCTCAAATCCATAATGAGCCTGGTAGGCAAGGCAGAAGGCACCATCACCTTTAACGGCAAGGACATCACAAAGATGGGCACACGCGACATTGTAAAAGAGGGCATCGTTCTCTGTCCTGAGGGCAGACGCGTATTCCCTGACCTTACGGTTGCGGAAAACCTCATCATGGGATCCTACCTCAGAAAGGACAAGGATGGCATCAAGAAAGACACCGAATGGGTCTACGAGCTTTTCCCACGCATGAAGGAAAGAGAGTGGCAGCTTGCGGGCACACTTTCGGGCGGCGAGCAGCAAATGCTTGCTGTAGGTCGTGCGCTTATGGCAAAGCCAAAGCTCCTGATGCTCGATGAGCCTTCACTCGGTTTGGCACCGCTGGTTATCAAGGATATATTCTCGATCATCAAGACGATCAGGGAGTCGGGAGTGAACGTGCTCCTGATCGAGCAAAATGCGAAAGCGGCGCTCGAAATCTCCGACTTTGCTTACGTTATGGAAACAGGTGTTGTTACCATGTCGGGCAAGGGCAAGGATCTCTTGAATGACGAGAGAGTCCAGAAGGCTTATCTAGGAGAATAAAGGAAATTATGAGACGAAGGTATTTTAAAGGTTTGGTACTAATAATGGCTGCGCTTTTAATGGCGTGCAGCCTGGCATCGTGTGCGACCCTTGATGCCTTCGTCGATACTTTTATTGAGAAAAAGACGGGGCCGGAGGAAACGGTGCGAATCGGCGTATTCGAACCGCTTACGGGTCCTGACAGTGAATACGGAAAGCTGGAGGTAATGGGAATCGAGCTTGCCAACGAGCTCTATCCTCTGGTGCTCCAAAAGCCTGTGGAGCTTATCTATGCGGACAACCAGTCGGACATAGATGTAGCGGAGGCGGCGATACAGGAGCTCATCGCGAAAAGGCCGGCAATAGTCCTTGGCAGCTACGGTGACATCAATTCGCTTGTGGCGGTGAAATACCTGGAGCAGGCAAAGATTCCGGCAATCGCAATAACGAACACAAACCCGCTGGTTACCAGCAACAATCCGTACTATTTCAGAGCCTGCTACGTGGAGACCTACCAGGGCACAGCACTTGCAAAGTTTGCGGTTGAGGGTCTGGGAGTAGGTGCTGCGTCAATCATTCGTAAAAAGGGCGACGATACGGCTACGGCACTTTCCCGCACATTCGAGGACAAGATGATGCAGATGACGGAAAGCCCTACCACGGTTTGCTCCACCATAGAGTACGAGCCCGGCAAGGTGAACTGGACTGCAGAGATTTCCGCAATAAAGGCAGCCGGGATACAGGCAGTGTTCCTGCCGGTTGATATTGAGGATACAATGCTGATTCTCTCCGAGGCTGAGAGACAGGGCTATACCGGGACATTCCTCGGAACCGACGTGTGGAATACGGACGAGTTCCTCAAAATGACAAAGGGTCTTAACGCAAATGTAGCGATTTCGGTGGTTTATGCACCGGACACATCCGTAAACGAGGTGTCGCGCATATTCTTACAGGCATACCACGCAAAGTACGGGCAGGACTCGGTGCCTGACCCTGCGGTGGCATTGGGCTTTGATGCTTACATTATCGCCGTCGATTCAATAAACCGTATATGCACGGCACTCGACGGAGAACTGCTTGCAACGAGTATCGGTCTTGAAACCGTATTCCCGGGAGCATCCGGAAACATTACTTTCGATGCCGACGGAAATCCTATGAAGACGGTTATAATTGAAGGAGTTAAAAACGGTGAATTCGTAAAACTTTATACGATGGAACCGATTTTCGAGTAGTATTTTAGCTTTAGTTATGGTATTATTCGAATATATAATAAACAGAATGGAGAATTAAAATGGAAGAACAAATCAAAGAAGTACTGGAAGGTATCAGACCTTTTCTGCAGAGAGACGGTGGAGATATCGAGTTCGTTGAGTACACAGCCGACAAGGTTGTAAAGGTAAGACTGCAGGGACACTGCGCAGGCTGCCCGGGTGCACGCATGACATTAAAGGGCATCGTAGAGCAGGCATTAAAGGAGAACTATCCTGACGATATCGCTTATGTAGAACCTGTAGAATAAAAATGAAAAAGAAGATAGTAGCATTAAGTGTTTTATGTGTAGCTGTCATCTTTGTGGGAGCGGTTTTCCTGCTCCCTCTTTTTTCCGTTGACGGAAGAGTGGACGGCAGTGGGGGTTTAGACCCGGATCTCGTTCCGGGAGCCTATGTGGAGCCAAGAGAGATAGAGCCTGTGTCGGTGACAATCCTCTGCACGGGTGATGTTATGGCTCACAAGACTCAGATTGACGCCCAAAAGCAGGCTGACGGCACATATGATTTCACGGACAATTTTCAGTATATAAAGCCGTATGTTGAAGAGGCGGACATAGCAATCTGCAATCTTGAGACAACCTTTGGCCAGGCACCTTACACGGGGTATCCGGCATTCTCATCGCCTGATGAGCTTGCGGCAAACCTCAGGGCAACAGGCTTTGACATGGTTGCAACCGCAAACAACCACATGCTCGACAAGGGGCTTAAGGGCGCACTTCGCACACTCGAGATACTTCGCGCAAACGGCTTTGCCGTATCGGGCAGTGTGACAGAGCCTACCGACCCGAGATACTGCATAGCAGAGGCGAAGGGCATAAAGGTTGGGCTTGTTTCATATACCTACCAGAATACCACAAACGATCGCAGAGTTTCGATTAACGGTAATGTCGTAAGCAATGAAACGGCGGCGCATATCAACAGCTTTAACTATGCCTTTCTGGACGAGGAGCTCGCAAAGATAAACGAGACCGTAAAGGCATGCAGAGCGGCCGGAGCGCAGATTGTGGTGATGTTCTATCACTGGGGTGAGGAATATCAGCTTTCGGCAAACAAATGGCAGCTTGAAATGGCACAGAAGACAATAGACACGATGGATGTGGATGTCATTTTCGGCTCGCACCCTCATGTGCTTCAGCAGGCAGCCATGGTTAGCCCGACAGTAGAGGGCGGTGCGCGTCATACGGTGCCGGTATTCTATAGCCTTGGAAACTGCATTTCGAACCAGAGAGCAGAGACACTCAATAACAAATATACAGAAGAGGGCGTTTTAGCGCGCGCGATTATAACGATAAAGCCGGATACAGGCGAGGTTACCTGTGTGGATATGAACGCAACTCCGACATGGGTGGACAGATATAAGAGCGGTGGCCGCACACACTATGCCATCATTCCGCTTGATGAGAATCTGGATTCCAATCCGACTCTCGCGGAATCGGGTCATTTGTCAAGAGCAAGGGATGCAAAGGAGGCAGCTCGTGGGATACTTGGAATTAATTAATGAATACAAAGAAAATATTATTTCGGATTTAAGAGAGCTCATCGCTATTCCGAGCGTTATTGCTCCCGCTGTAATAGACAAGGAATACGGCAAGCTGCCGTTCGGCAAAGAGGTGGACAATGCCTTTCGCTGGATGCTGGCGCGCGCAGAGCTTGACGGCTTTAAGACCGTCAATACCGACAACTACGGCGGGCATATAGAAATGGAAGCGGCAGAGGATTCGGACGATCCGGAGATTTTAGGCATACTCGGACACCTCGATGTGGTGCCTGAGGGCAGCGGCTGGAAGAGTGGAAACGGTAACCCTTTTAGCGGAGAGCTTGCGGACGGCAAAATCTACGGCCGTGGATCGTCGGACGACAAGGGCCCGGTGCTTGCGGCTTACTATGCGATGAAGGCACTCAAAGAGTCGGGCTTCGTGCCTAAAAAGAGAGTGCGCCTTATCTTAGGTCTCGACGAGGAGACGCAGTGGGAAGGCATGCACTACTACCTTGCCCATGTGGACAAGGTGCCGACCTTCGGCTTTACGCCGGATGCGGACTTCCCTGCAATCCACGGAGAGATGGGTATACTGGTGTTCCGCTTGGCAAGAAAGATAGGAAAGACAAATAACAAGGGGCTCGAGCTTAGGTCCCTTACCGGAGGGAACGCGGCAAACATGGTGCCGGATTCGGCTCGCGCGGTCGTAAAGAACGAGCAGGGCGGAGCATATGATGTAATTCGCGAAAAGGCGGCAGCCTTCCGCGAGGAGACAGGCTATCATCTGCAGGTAAAGGGCGTGGGAAAGAACCTTGAAATAACAACGACAGGTAAATCCGCGCACGGCTCCACTCCTTGGATGGGAGAAAATGCGATTGCAATTCTCTATAAGTTCCTCGGAGAGCTTTCCTTTGCAAATGACGATGTAAATGAGTTTATTTCCTTTGTGAACGAATATATAGGCTTTGAGGTGAACGGAAAATCCATCGGATGCGGCTTTACCGACGAGGCAAGCGGCAATCTGGTGTTTAACCTCGGTATGTCAAAGGTGACACCGGAGGTTGCAGAGCTCACCGTAAATATCCGTTACCCGGTTACCTTTACCGAGGAGGCCGTATATGAGGGCATGATGCCTGTATTAAATAAATATAATTTTGGAATCGTAAAGGAAAAGGGCAGAGAACCGATTTACTTCCCGGAGGACGATCCTCTCATCGTGACGCTGATGGATATCTATCGCGAGCAGACAGGGGATGCCGAGTGCAAGCCTGTGGTTATAGGCGGTGGCACCTATGCGAGAGCGACAAAGGGTATCGTGGCATTCGGACCGAGATTCCCGGGTGAAGAGGAAATGGCTCACCAGAAGGACGAGTTTATTTCGGTTGAAAGCCTGATTAAGGCCGCAAGGATTTATGCAGAAGCAATAAAGAGGCTTGCGGAGTAAAATCGCCAAAAAAGTAAAGACCGGACCTTTCGATCCGCCCTTTACCAACTAACGATTTATATGTATGCCGGTAAGGTGAGATGCATCTCACGCTTACACAAGTCTATTATACAACAAACAAAAAGAAAATGCACTCTATTTTTGAAAGAAAAAATATATATGTGAAAAGTGAAGAGGAGACGCGGGCGCTTGGCAGGGAACTTGCCGAGGGACTTAAGGCCGGTGACATCGTGGCGCTTATCGGGGACCTTGGGACAGGAAAAACCGCGCTTACACGCTATATTGCGGAGGCGCTTGGGGTTAAAGAGCCTGTGACCAGCCCGACCTTTACCATAGTGCGCGAGCATAAAGATGGGCGGCTACCTCTCTATCACTTTGACGTTTACCGCGTCTACGATCCCGACGAGCTTTACGAAATCGGTTTTGAGGAGTATCTGTTCGGAGGCGGGGTGTGCATAATAGAGTGGGCGGACCTCATAGAGGACTTGCTGCCGGCGGGTACGCTTATTATTAATATCAAAAGAGGAGAGGGCGAAACGGAAAGAGAATACAGCTTCGCCATCAAAGAGGGATAGGAAGGAAAATCAATGTATCTTTTGGCGATTGAGACGACGGGACCGCAGCTTTCGGTTGCCGTCATCAATTCAAAATGCGAAATAGTGGAGTTTACGGGCGAGCCGGGCTATAACCATTTGACCAATCTGGCGCCGATGATCGACGAGATTACGCGGGCAAACGATTTGGATCTTTCAGCGGTTTCGGCTATTGCCGTAAGTGCGGGGCCGGGCTCGTTTACAGGAATCCGTATCGGAGTTTCCACGGCAAGAGCCCTTGCACAGAGCCTTAACGTAAAGGCGATTCAGGTGCCGACGCTCATGACCTTTGCTTACCATGTGCCGGATTACAGGGGCGTAATCTGCCCTATTTTTGACGCGCGCAGGAGCCAGGTCTACGGCGGAGCGTTCTTCTGGAACGACGAGGCGGGAGAGGATGCGCCGGCAAGTGAAAGAATCTTTGAGATTGTGCGTTCAAATGCCTATGCTCTTGAGGATTATTTAAAGATGCTCAATCAGGCGCTTAAAATGAGCGGTAAGAACGAGTTCATGCTGTTTGGAGACGGTGTCGCGCCTTACGGACCTAAGGTTGCGGAGTGGGCAAACGAAAACGGTTACAACTTTTATGATGCGCGCTTGCTTTTGGGAAATCCGGAAGTAAATGCGGCGCTGAGGCCGTCGAGCAACCTCCAGGCTGCATCGAGCGTTGCAAGGCTGGGACTTGATATGTATAAAGAGGGCTGTCTTTTGGAATACGGTCAGCTTGAGCCTATATATATGAGGCAGGCAGAGGCTGAAAGGAAGCTTAAAGAGAAAAAAGAGGCACAATGATGGAAGGCGTTATTATTAGGCTTACAGAGGAAAAGGACATACATGAAATGGCTGAGCTTGATAAAATCTGCTTTCGCGTGCCATGGAGCGAGGTTTCCTTTGCATCAGAGATAAAAGAAAACGAAAGAGCTCTTTACGTGACTGCGGAGGCTGACGGCAAGGTCGTGGGCTACGCGGGAATGTGGGTGATTTTTGACGAGGGTCATATAACGAATGTGGCGGTTCACCCGGATTTTCGCGGCAGACATCTTGGCAGGAAAATCGTGGAGTTTCTGATTGCCGAGGGAGAAAAGCGCGGAGTAAGCTCGCAGACTCTCGAGGTCAGACCGTCAAATGCGGCGGCGCTGGCGCTTTACAGGGGAGAGGGCTTTTGCGAGGAAGGCCGCAGAAAGGGATATTACGAGGATAACGGAGAGGACGCCATAATTATGTGGCGTCGCATTACGGAAAGGTAATTAAGATGAAAGACGGGAAATTCCTGACAATGGCAATAGAGTCGAGCTGCGACGAGACAAGCGTTGCGGTGCTCGCGGATGGTAGGACCATACTTTCCAATGTCATTTCTTCACAGATAGAAATTCATACACAGTTCGGGGGCGTGGTGCCGGAAATCGCATCGCGTCATCATCTGAATAACATAAATGCGGTAACCGAGCAGGCGCTTTCGGATGCAGGTGTCACCATGGACGATATAGATCTTATAGGCGTGACTGCGGGCCCGGGACTTATAGGCGCACTTTTAATCGGAGTGGCTACGGCAAAGGCATACGCTCTTGCAAAGAAAAAGCCACTTGTGGGCGTGCACCACATTCAGGGCCATATAAGCGCAAATTATCTGCAGTATCCGGAGCTTGAGCCGCCGTTTCTCGCGCTCGTGCTCTCCGGCGGGCACACGAATATAATCTACGTGACAGACTACAATAAGTGCGAGGTTTTGGGTCAGACCAGGGACGATGCCATAGGAGAGGCCTACGACAAGGTGGCAAGGGTAATCGGACTCGGATATCCGGGCGGCCCGAAAATCGACAAGATCGCAAAGGAAGGTAATCCTCACGCGATAGAGTTTAAGAGAGTAATGCTTGAAAAGGACAGCCTCGATTTTTCCTTCAGCGGGATAAAGACAGGGGTACTTAATTATGTAAATACCGAGAGGCAGGCCGGCAGGGAGATTAATGTAGCGGATGTTGCGGCATCCTTCCAGCAGGCTGTCCTGGATGTAGTTGTAACCAAGGCGATGAAGGCGGCCGCGGACCGGGACGAGCACCGGCTCGTCCTGGCCGGCGGAGTTGCGAGCAACTCCGCGCTGCGAGCGCAGCTCGCGGCCGCCTGCGCAAAGCGCGGAATCGCGCTCTACGTCCCGGATCCGGTGTTGTGCACCGACAATGCGGCGATGATAGGGTGCGCAGCCTATTATATGTATAAAGCGGGAGAGGTGAGCGATCTGACACTCGATGCGGTTGCATCCGTGCCGCTCTAATCCCACAGTATAAAGCAAATGATAATTTTAAGTGCAAATAACATTAAAAAGGAATACGGAACGGACGTAATCCTCGAGGACATCTCATTTCACATAAACGAGGGAGACAGAGTGGGACTTATCGGCGTAAACGGAGCAGGTAAGACCACGCTTTTCAAAATCCTTACAGGGGAGCTGCCTCACGAGGACGGAGAGTTTTTCGTATCCAAAGAAACTACAATAGGATATTTAAAGCAAAATGACGCCTTTGATTCCGAAAACACGGTTTTCGCTGAAATCGACGGCATTTTTGCGTATCTGCACGAAATGGAGGCGGAGATTAACCGCTTAAGCCAAAAGGTAGCCGACATGTCCGCAGGCGGAGCGCCTCAGACTGAAGTCGATTCGGCGCTGCACCGCCTTGATGCCATGCAGCAGGAATATGACAGACGCGGCGGATACAGCTATAAAAGCGAAATCACGGGTGTGCTTTCGAGCATGGCTTTCGGCCCTGATTTTTACGATAAAAAAATCAGCACGCTTTCGGGCGGTGAGAGAACCAGACTGGCCCTTGCGGCATTACTGCTTAAAAAGCCCGATTTGCTGTTTTTAGACGAGCCTACCAACCATTTGGATATCGGTACGCTGAAATGGCTCGAAGGGTATCTGAAGGCATATAAGGGGACTATAGTGGTGGTTTCCCACGACAGATATTTCCTCGACAGAACGGTAAACAGGATATTCGAGGTCGAAAACAAAAGGCTTTACTGCTACGAGGGCAATTACACGGAGTTTGCCGAAAAGAAGCGCAGACGCCGCGAGGAGGATCTCAGGCATTTTGAAAACCAGGCAGCGGAAATACGCCGCCAAGAGGATATGATTCGCCGCTACAAGGAACGCGGCACCGAGCACCTCGCAAAGCGTGCAGCCAGCCGTGAAAAGAGGCTTTCTCACATAGAACGTCTCGAAAGACCTGAGGCGGAGCCGGGCAAGATGAAGATTCACTTCAAGCAGAACTTTAAGTCCGGTAACGACGTGCTGCTTGCCGAAAACCTCGCAAAGGGCTTCGGCTACGGCAGAGAACGCCGCGAGCTTTTCAAAAACGTGAATCTCGACATAAAGCGCGGAGAGCGCATATGTATAGTCGGAGCGAACGGTATAGGAAAGACCACGCTCCTAAAGATTCTGCTCGGGGAGCTTGCTCCCGACAGCGGGCGCCTTAAAATCGGCCATAACGTCGATTTCGGATATTACGACCAGGGACAGCTGCTCTTAAACGGCAGCAACACGGTCCTTGAGGAATTAAAGGAATCCTACCGCCTTTACACCGATACGGAAATGCGCGGAATCTTAGGCAGATTCCTCTTTAGAGGAGAGGATGTGTTCCTGCCGATTAGTTCGCTTTCCGGCGGCGAAAAGGCGCGCCTTTCCCTCGCAAAGATGATGCTTGCAGGATCGAACACATTAATCCTCGATGAGCCTACAAACCACCTGGATATCAATTCAAAGGAGGTTTTTGAAGAGGCCTTAAAGGAATTCCCGGGTACGGTGATTGTCGTATCCCACGACCGATATTTCCTCTCGCGCATTCCGGATCGAATCATAGAGCTGACACCGGACGGCGCGGTAAACTATCTCGGAAAGTATGAGTATTATCTCGAAAAGAAGCAGCAGGAAATCGAGTCGGGCAAAAAGTATATGGAGGAGCTTGGCAGGCAGAACGCTGAGGTGGCAGCGGAAGCCCCACCGGCGCAGCTTACTTCCGCCGAGGAGCGCCGGCTCAAAAAGGAGGCGGCCACGGCAGCAAAGCGTCTCGAAAAAGAGAAAGCCTGTCTGGAGACCCGCATAGCAGAGCTTGAGGGGGAAATAGAGGAGCTGCAGGCGAAAATGTGCATGCCGGAGCACTTCTCGGACCATGAAAAGCTTAATAAGTGGAGCGCGGAGATAGACGAGAAAAAGGCAGAGCTTGCCGAAGTTTACGACGAATGGATGCTTCTCGAAGAGGAATAAAAAACACAAAAAAACTGCACAAAAAAACATTGTTAAAAATAGCGCAAAATCGCAATATAATACTTGCATATAGTTATATGTATATATATAATAGTAACGTGCAAAACGCATTTATGGAGGAATAAATAATATGGTATTTGATAAGATTAAAGAAATCATCATGGAGCAGATTAACGTTGGAGAGGACGCTGTAACCATGGACACACACTTGATGAGAGACCTCGAGGCTGACTCACTCGACGCTGTAGAAATCATCATGGCAATTGAGGACGAGTACGACATCGAGATTCCTGACGAGGAGGCTGAAAACTTCCAGAGCGTAGGCGATCTTGTAAGGTATGTGGAAGAAAGAATTTAATCGGAAATGTGAGTAAAATATGGCTAACAAGGTAAAAGAAACCGCAAAGATTTCCAACGCAGTTATAAAGAGACTGCCGCGCTACCGCAGATATTTAAAGGAGCTCAAAAAGAAGGGCGTTGACAAGATTTCGTCCAACGAGCTTTCAAACTTAATCGGTTATACCGCTTCTCAGATTCGCCAGGACCTGAATAATTTCGGCGGATTCGGGCAGCAGGGCTACGGCTACAATGTCGAGGGACTGTACAACGAAATCAGTGCCATCCTCGGTCTCGACCGTGAATACAAGATGGTCATCGTAGGTGCGGGCAACCTGGGACAGGCGCTTGCAAACTACACGCACTATTACAGAGCGGGCTTTGTCGTAAAGGCTCTTTTCGATGTGAACCCGCGCCTTGTGGGGCTTCGCATAAACGACATTGATGTACTCGATGCAGAGGGTCTGGTTGAATATGTTGAAAGCAACGAAATAGACCTCGGCATCATCTGTACCACAAAGGACAGCGCCCAGGAAATCGCAGACAAGCTTTGCTTTGCGGGCGTAAAGGGCATTTGGAACTTTGCTCAGGTAGACCTCGAGGTTCCGAACCACGTGGCACTTGAGAACGTACATCTGTCGGATTCCCTCTATACGCTGGCATACAAGGTCAGTGGCAACGAGGGAAAACTCTAAACCGTTTTAACTAAATATGAGCAAAATAAATAACCGTTTCATCTCTGAAACGGTTATTGTTTAATCTCTGCTATAATTTACTGTGCAGGAGCGTCAACAGGGCAAGTGTTTGCACATGCGCCACAGTCGATGCACTTGTCAGCGTCGATAACGTATGCGTCTGCGCCTTCGGAAATA
>JAEEGU010000167.1 GCA_016280485.1 Bacillota bacterium
GCACATGAGCCTGAGCGCCGCCTTGCTGACAAAGCGTGGGATTTTGTTGAAAAAGTTCATTGCATCCGTAGACGGGTCAATCTTTTCCGAGCGGCACTCGAAAATCTGATCGCGGATGATGTTGTGAATATCGTCGATGCTCATTTCGGGCTTTGAATGCACGATTGCGAGAGCTTCTGCGCCTGATTCGCTGAACGCCTTTTTAACGACAAACGCAGTGCTGACTTCGTTTCTCTGATAAAAATTGCGGTTTGCGATGAAACGGTTCATCTTTGGCTTTAGCGTGATGACCTTTAAAATAGTGGTTACAACGACCTGAAAGAGGTTGTATTTATACTCGTCTGCGCCGAGCCTTGAGTTCTTTTCTTCAAGATATTTATTGACCTGTGTGAGATCGAGTCTTTCGCTGATGAAGGCTTCGTTGTCGCAGCGGTTAGGATAGATAACTCCCGTTACGAAATGCAAGCTGTCGAGTTCGCGAAGGAGTCTGCCGTCCTTGCGGTCGCCGCGGCGCTTTTTGTATGGTTTGGTTTCTGTCATTTCTGTCTCCTTAAATTGAGTTCCTTTTATATTCTACCACAATAACGGCACAACCACACTCGTTTTCTGATGCGATTTCAAATTTACCGAAAAATACTTTATATAGCGTTGAACATATTTATAAATATGCTATAATATAATATATGAGTACATTTAATCAGATTAAATATCAAAACGAGTATAATAAAGATAACTACGACCGTATTACCATTATGGTTCCGAAAGGAACCAAGGTCATATTACAAATACTTGCAAAAAGACACAATTTAAGTCTCAACGCGTACATCAATAAACTATTGGAAGAAGAAATTCAACAAGATTAGAAGGGAAAGCTATGCTTAAAACAATATTTAACAACACAGCTAAGTATAAAAGCACTAACACTCCTGACGAGCAGAAAAAAAAGGGGCAATTCTTCACATCCTTAAACACGGTAAAATTCATGGGTCAGTGGTTTCAACCATCATCCCGAAGCGTTAAAATCCTTGATCCGGGGGCAGGAAACGGTAGTCTCGCAGCCGCTATTACGGAACATCTAGCCGAAAATAAATTGTGCGATAAAATCAGCATTACTTATGTTGAAAATGACGATAACGTGATACCGATTTTAAAACAAACGGCTAACAATATTATAGCTTATTGCGCAAAGCACAATATCAGGTGCAGCATCACTATTATAGAGAACAATTTTATTCTTACCGATATTAACGATTCATTTGATGTAGTCATTTGTAATCCACCATATAAAAAAATACGTAAAGACTCGACTGAATCCCAAAAAATGGCCAAATATGTTTATGGGCAGCCCAACATTTATGCCTTATTTATGGCAAAAAGCGTAGAACTTCTTAATGAAAATGGTTCGTTCATTTTTATCACGCCGCGTTCATGGACATCAGGAAATTACTTTTCGGTAGTTCGTTTATATTTATCCGAAAACCTTTCTTTTTCCAAGATACATATTTTTAGCGACAGGGACAAATCCTTTTCAGAAGAAACTGTTTTGCAAGAAACTATGATTCTGTTTGCGAAGAAAAAAAATGCGCAGCAGGAAACCATTACAATATCAGTGAGTAACGATGATCAGTTCGAGGATATAGAGTCTTTTGATATTGCAGCAGAAAATATAAAAAAAGTAGGGGAAGAAAATTATCTCCTAATCCCATCTACTTCTGAAGAAGCAAATCTTATCAGTGAAATGCGCGCTTTCCCGAACACATTTTTAAGTTTGGGATATATATTTAAGACAGGTCCAGTGGTTGAATTCCGTAATAAGGAGCAAATCAGTGCGTCAAAACGACCGGATTCCGTACCAATGTATAGAGCGTTAAATATTTTAGACGAAAATTTGGTTTTTCCGGTCATGACTTCTAAAGCTCAATATGTCTCATCCATCGCAACCAATTTGCTTATAAAAAACGAAAACACTGTTTTAATTAAGCGTCTTTCCGCTAAAGAAGAAGCCAAAAGAATACAATCTTGTATTTATTACCAACAAGGAGAAACGCCTTTTATTTCAATTGAAAATCATGTTAATTACGTAGCAAGAAAAGATGGCAAACCTCTTACATCTAAAGAGGTAGAATGGATTCAATCACTTCTTTCTTCAGACGAATATGATACATTCTTTAGATTATTAAATGGCAGCACTCAAGTTAATGCTAGTGACTTAAATTATTTACCTGTGAGGAGTATGGCAGTATGAAACAAAATGTTGAAAAATACAACTATGACGAGTTAAATGCGGCAAGAGATATTCTGCAATCAATAGGCATGCCCGTAGAATTATATCGGCCTCGAAGCGTAATGATATTTGCTTCGATTGCTCGTGTGAAAGGCGGGAAGTGGAACAGAGTCAGTGAAGAATATATAGGCACCCACGATATGATAGCCTACATAAATAAGAACTATCCTAATAAAGCCGGACTTGATAATAGTGATTACAGCGAAAACTCGCGGGAATCGTTCAGAAAAGAAACCATATACCCTTGGATTGAAGCAGGAATTTTAGAGCCAAAGCCGGGCTTGCCCACAAATGACAAAAATAATTCTTACAGATTCACTTCGGTTGCTGCAGGATTGTTTCGCCATTACGGGACGCCCGATTGGGAAGACCATCTAAATGCTTATTTAAAGAATCACATGACATATTCGGACTTGCAGAAACAAGCAAAGGACATTGATCTCGGATATGAAGTTGAATACAACGGACTTACTTTTCATCTCGGTCGTTCCTCGCATAATAAGCTACAAAAATTGATACTGGATAGGTTTGCACGGATTTTTTCTTCAAAAGCAGAATTATTATATATTGGCGACACTAAAGATAAAGCGCTTTGCAAAAACGATAAAAGAATGAAAGAATTAGGAATAGATGTTTTCGATAAAACTTCTAAGATTCCGGATATCGTTTTATATGACAATAATAAAAAGCGGTTAATTTTAATAGAGGCATACAGCAGTACCGGAGAGTTTACCATAGATAGGGTTAACAAAATAAAGGAATCACTTAATGTTTCTTCTGATACTGAAGTCGCCTTTGTTACCGCATTTTCAACCACAAAGAAAATGCTGCAAGTATATAAGCGAATAGCTTGGGATACCGATATTTGGGTAGCCGAAGATGAAACGCATATGACCCACAAAAATGGAGATCGCTTCATCGGAAGAAAGATTAATAATGAAGATAAAAAAGATGAGTAACGATTCATTACTACTTCTATAAGAGAGGAGAGGAGATAACATGAGCGAAATTGCTAAATGGAGAATGGTTGCAGGTCTTACCCAGAAGGAGATGAGCGATATTTTGAGATTCCGAAGCGCACGATCGAAAACTGGGAGCAAGGTAGCCGCGAACCGGCGCCCTGGGCAGAAAAGCTCATCGTTGCGGAGCTGAAACGCATGGTTTCAGCAAAAGAAGAATAGGCACAAACATCCAAAGGCTCGGCACACCACCGAGCCTTCTTCCTTTTCCACAAATGAAAAAACTCCCCTCTTGACTTTTCCGCAGCAACTTTTATACTAAATATATTGTCAGCGTTAGTTACCAAGTCGGGCAATTGGAGCCCGGAAAGAGGGGCTAACGCTGATTCTCTTTCATATCTGTAAACTCTTGAGCTTCATAACTTTCCTTTACGCCCGCGTTAACTCTTCCGGCACCGTAGAGGTTGTCTACATTGGCCGCGTAAAACTGCTCCGCCTTGTTCATTTCCTTCAAAGCCTTCTGCTTCTTCCGGCCACTCTTTGCCTGCGGAGTATTGACATTTTGCACAGAATCGGCTATATTTGAGTTAACAACAGGTTGGGAGCCGGGCAACCCGTCCACGGACGGCCCCGGTGAGAACTCCTTACCTGTTTTTATTTCGTCCAAATCAAGAACTTCGTGCATATAATATCTGTTTGACTTTTTGTCACGTTTTATAATAACACCGATAGGTTTTGCGGCATTTTCTATTCTTGCAGAGCCCACTATCAGTGCGGTATCATATCCTCTGCCTTTCCAATTCTGCTGCTCGCCTATGATTTTGCCTTTACGAATCACCTCCGGAACTGCCTCGAACGCTTTCGCTTTTTCTTCGGTCATTCCATGCGCAAAAGAATCTTTTATACCTCTTCGACTTATTAGCACATCGCCAATATCATCCCGCCTTACTTTGTTTCCTATGGCAGAAAAATAGTCAGCTACTTTTTCAATTAACCCTTCTCCCATATTGAACTGCGGATGTTCGATGATTGCCGCAGGCTCCATCTTTCTAATTTCTTCAATATGTTCCTCCACCGGCTTCCAAGTATCAGGTTTTTCTTTTCTCCTGTTTGACTCCTCGGCCAGCTCTCGGAGCAGCTTCTCCCTTTCCTCTTCAGAGATGTCCTTATTGGTGGCGATATACTCCTTCTTTTTCTCCTGAAGGATATCAAAAGCCTCTTCATCCGTAACCGCCCTTCCCAGCCTCTCGGACAAATCTTTTGCAAACTTCTTTACTGCAGGAGTTGCTATCTCGATAGCTCCGCCCAGCACTAAATCCATTCCGGTAAACTCTTCAAGTGAATTTCACGGTTTGAGTCGTGAGTTCAGCCACAGCTCCGTTAATGTTGGGTACAATCTACCCTTGACATTTTCCTTCACGGCAGGTATATTGAAAATAGAATCGGTATCCGCTACCAAGCCGGACAAAGTGAGTTCGGAAAGAGGGGTTGGTACTGATTTTTCTTGATTTTCACAGTTTTTGTGCTATTTTTGAGTTAGAAGCAATTGTAGAAGACGTTTCGGACGTTAAGGTGCGGGGCATTTGCCATGGTAAAGCCGTCTATGGTGCTTCTTTTTATATTTTTCGAGCAAAATCAAAGCCCCCTGAGAACATTGAAAAAAACAGTGTTTCCAAGGGGTTTTACTTTGGTATCCCCGGGCGGAATCGAACCGCCAACTACGCTTTAGGAGAGCGCTGTTATATCCATTTAACTACGGAGACATATGGATTTTGCAAGAGCTATAAAATGCGGCTGCGAAATGCCGACAAAAGCATTATACCACAGCCGCAGATTTTCATCAAACTTAAATTTCCGCTCCGGCCGGGCGTCGCACCCCATTAGAGGAAGCTGCGAATCAGCATGAGCAGGAGATTGTTGTCATATAAATAGTGTGCAAAGTAAGAGCCCTGCATGGTTTCATAGAAGGCCTGAACCTTGTCCGGCGCAAACATGTTTGCGGCAGGAATTGCGATTGCAAGGAGCAGGAATACGATGATGAGGCCCTTGATTGCACCCATGAGAAGGCCGAGCAGGCGGTCAACAGCACCGATGAAGCTGCCGTCATCGTCACGCTTGCGATCAAAGAACCCGATGATGAGTGCGAGGAGAATTTTTACTGCCAAAACGATTGCGGCAAAACACAGAATTCCGAATACGGTGTTTGCCATATTCTCCGAAAGCTGCGTCGTAACCTTTGTTCCGGCAGAGCTTAGTACATCCGTCAGCACCTTTGGCAGCATCTCAAGACTTGCAATTGCATTTGAAAGCGACTCGCCGAACTTCATCGCGATTTTGTCGTAGATGCCGTCATAGATTTTGGTGTGCTCACGCAGGAACTCCCCGAGAGGCTCGGACCAGATATAGGCGGCAACAACCGCTAAAATCCAGTCAATCGTCCTAAGGAACGAATGGGCAAAGCCCTTGAAGTAGCCGATTATGACGAAAAGCAGTATCAGTGCGGCTACTATAATGTCAAAGATCATGTTTTTTAACCTCCGTATCTCTCTTTTATTATCAATACCCCGATAACTTATTTTACTTTTTTTACGCCGTTTTTTCAAGTGGTGCGTGCGAGGCGCAAAAAATTAAAAGCCGAATCGCCGACAGGCTTCCCTTGCCCTGTGTCGGTAATCCGGCTTAAAAAGTAATCGATGTTTTGCTATACGGGTTCGTAGCCACCGGTAACGCCGTGCTTTACGCGGTCGTGCTCTTCGGCACGCTTTGCGTCGTTCCAGTTGTCCATAGTTCCCACAAGATAGCCTGTGATACGGCGGATGCGCTCGAACGGCACATCTTCAAACTTGTAAGTAAGATTTACATAGTCACCGTCTGCCTCTATGTTCAGCTTTGAAATCTTGCGGCCTGTCTTTTTGGTTACATAATCGACATACTGCTTTCTTTCCTCGAACGGGATTTCAGAATCTCCCGAGGCAGTCACCTCTACATTGTATATGTAATTTTCCATTTTAGAAAACGCCTCCTACACTTTCTGCATTCTTTGCAAAATTTAATTCTTATCTATGTTCTACCACATATTGTGGTGTTTTTAAAGCATTTTTGCAAAAAAACACTAAATATTTTTAAAAACATATCGCGTTCCTGCTCTTTTTTGCTTTTTTGCTTAGGGCATTTCTGCTGTAAAACCCGGGCAGAAGCCTAGTCGAGCTCTGCCTTTCCTGTGTAGAGACGGTAGTATTTACCCTTTTCTGCCATCAGCTCCTCGTGAGTGCCGCGCTCGATGATGCGGCCGCCCTCAAGAACCATAATCACGTTTGCGTTACGGACGGTGGAGAGTCTGTGCGCAATTACGAAAACGGTACGTCCTTCCATGAGACCGTCCATACCGCGCTGCACGATGGACTCGGTACGCGTATCGATTGAAGATGTCGCCTCGTCGAGGATCATTACAGGCGGATTCTCCACAGCCGCGCGGGCGATTGAAATAAGCTGCCTTTGGCCCTGCGAAAGTCCGGAGCCGTCGCCCGAAAGCACGGTATCGTAGCCCTGCGGAAGCAGACGGATAAAGCTGTCGGCATTTGCAAGCTTAGCCGCGGCGATGCATTCCGCGTCGGTCGCATCAGGCCTGCCGTAGCGGATGTTTTCCATTACGGTGCCCGTGAAAAGGTTTACCTCCTGGAGCACCATTCCGAGCGAGTGGCGCAAATCGTCCTTCTTTATATCGCGAATGTCGATACCGTCATATGTGATGGTACCGTTTTGTATCTCGTAAAAACGGTTGATGAGGTTCGTAATGGTGGTCTTGCCCGCACCGGTAGGACCGACGAAGGCCACCTTCTGGCCCGGCTTTGCGTAGAGCGTCATATCGCTTAAAACCTGCTTGTCCGGGATGTAGCCAAAGTCCACATTCTTAAGTATCACATGGCCGCGAAGCGGGACAAGCTCGTAGCCCGTGCCACCCTCCGCTTTAGCAGGCTTCTTCCACGCCCATGAGCCGGTGCTACGCGCCGATTCGGTAAGTGTGCCGTCTGCGTTTTCCGTCACGCTTACAAGCGTAACCCCGCCTTCGTCGATTTCAGGCTCTTCATCGAGCAGGCGGAAGATTCTCTCCGCGCCGGCGAAGGCCATAACGATGGAGTTTATCTGCTGCGAAACCTGCGAAATAGGCATGATGAAGTTACGCGAAAGCTGCAGGAAGGCCGCGATTGTGCCGAGAGTCAGCGCTCCGAAGCCCGTAAGAGAGAGGTTCGTTGCACCTGCAATCGCCAGCGCGCCGCCGAAGATTGCAATCAGCACGTACAAAAGATACCCCATATTTCCCATAATAGGCATCAGGATATTGGCATAGCGGTTTGCGCTCGCCATATTGCCGCGAAGCTCTTCGTTGAGCTCATCAAAGCCCGCCTTTGTTTCCTCTTCATGGCAGAAAACCTTGATAACCTTTTGGCCGTTTATCATTTCCTCGACATAGCCGTTGACCTTGCCGACGGATTCCTGCTGCTTTTTGAAGTACATGCCGGACATGCCGCCAACCTTGCCGATGATGCGGAACATCAGAAACGCAAACACCAGGGCGAACAGCGTCATCCAAACCGAGAGGTAGAGCATCGACGCCAGCACGCAAACAAGTGTAAGCGCGGATGCAAGCATCTGCGGAATTGCCTGCGAAATAAGCTGACGGAGAGTATCGGTGTCGTTTGTGTAATGCGACATAACATCGCCGTGCGAGTTCGTGTCAAAATACGAAATCGGCAGCTCCTGCATGTGCTCAAACATCTCGTTTCGAACATCGCGAAGGATGCCCTGCGACACCGTTACCATCAGGTAGTTCATAAGGAACGCCGCGATTACACCCGCCGAAAGGATGGCCGCGATTACGGTCAGCATGTGCACAAGTCCCGAGAAATCAGGCACTGCCTCAAGAAGCAGCGGTGCGATGTAGTCGTCAATCAGGCTCTTTATAAAGAGCGATGAAACCGCCGAGCTTGCCGCGCTGATGAAGATACATGCGCAGACAATTGTAAGGCGGAGCTTATACTTTTTGAAATATGAAAGGATGCGGCGGAAGGTTTCTTTTCCGTTTATCATGCCCTTCATCCCCTTGATTGCGGACTTTCCGAGGTTCTGGTCACGTCTACTCATCGCCGATTCCTCCCTTCGTCTGAGATTCAAAGATTTCTCTGTAAATCTCGCATTTTTCAAGGAGCTCGTCGTGCGTTCCCACCGCATTTATGCAGCCGTCATCCATTACGATGATGCGGTCCGCATCCTGCACGGAGGAAATTCTCTGCGCGATGATGAGCTTTGTCGTATTCGGAATCTCTTCGCGGAAGGCCTTGCGAATCAGTGCATCGGTTCCCGTGTCAACCGCCGACGTGGAGTCATCCAAAATCAGGATTTTAGGCTTGCGAAGCAGAGCTCTTGCGATGGTGAGGCGCTGCTTCTGCCCGCCGGAAACGTTTGTGCCGCCCTGCTCTATAGGGGTGTCCACGCCCTGCGGCATCCTGCTTACAAACTCCTCTGCCTGTGCAAGCTCGCAGGCACGACGAATTTCTTCATCGGTGGCATTTGCATCACCCCAAAGGAGGTTACTGCGCACCGTACCGGAGAAGAGTTCGTTTTTCTGGAGAACCATTGCAACTTCGCTGCGCAGGGACTCGATATCGTACTCGCGCACATCGCGTCCGCCCACTTCGACCGAGCCACCGGTCACGTCGTAAAGACGCGGGATCAGCTGCACAAACGAGGACTTACCGGAGCCTGTACCTCCGATGATTCCAATGGTTTCACCACTTTCTATATTGACGGTTATGTTTCTGAGCGCCAGCTTGTTTTCGTCGTCATAGTACGAAAAAGCCACATTTTTGAAGCTGATTGAGCCGTCCGGGATTTCGAAAACCGGATTTTCGCCGTTTGTAAGTGTGGATTTTTCATCGAGGAGCTCGCAGATACGGTCCGCAGAGGTTTTCGCGATGGTTACCATTACAAAAATCATGGAGATAAACATAAGCGCCATCATGATCTGCACAACGTAAGAGAGCATGCTCATCAGCTGGCCGGTGGACATTCCCATAACAGGGTCGCCGCCGCTTGCAACGATGGCGCGCGCACCGAACCACGAAATGAAGAGCAGGCTGAAATATACGCATGCCTGCATTACCGGCAGGTTATATGCAATGTTCTTTTCGGCGCGGCTTCCAAGCTTAAAAATTGTTTCGGAGGTGTCTTTGAACCTCTTTATTTCACTGTTTTCCTGAACGAAAATCTTTACCACGCGGATGCCGTGCAGGTTCTCGCCGACACGGTTGTTGAGTCCGTCATAGGTTTTGAACATTTTCTCGAAAACAGGGAAGGTTTTCTTCATTATGATTGCAAGCGCGATTGCCATAAACGGCACTGTCGCAAGGAAAACCATTGCGAGCTTTGCGTTGATGGTAAAAGCCGCCGCAAGAGAGAATATCAGCATGAGCGGTGCTCTGGCCGCTCCGCGGATGATCATCTGGAAGGCCATCTGGACATTGCTGATGTCTGTGGTGAGGCGGGTTATAATGCTGCCCGTGCTGAACTTGTCAATGTTTGCAAACGAAAATGTCTGCACGTTGTAGAACATATCGCGGCGCAGATTTTTTGCAAAGCCTGCGGAAGCGTTTGCCGCCGTCATTCCGGCCCCAACTCCTCCCGCGAGGGATATGACGGCCGCGAGAAGCAGGATGATTCCGTACTTCCGGATTGCGTTCATGTCGCCGCTGTCTATGCCGTAGTCTATGAGCTTTGCCATAATAAGAGGAATGAGCACCTCAAATGCGCATTCCACCGCCACCAGAATCGGCGTTATTATGGCGTCTTTTTTATATTCGCGAATGCACTTCGCGAGTCGTAAAATCATATTTTCAACACCTTCCTAAATAGTATTATTCATCGTAACAAAATTGTCTTTCTCCAAAAAGCCTTCCCCTCGAGGGGAAGGTGGCGCGATAGCGCCGGATGAGGTGTCAGAACCCCCTATATCCGACGGCCCTGCCGTCCTCAATTATGATGGAATAGCCATGGCCCGGGTCAGGAATCCAGCCGTACATATTAAGATCCTTTTCCGGGAATAGCTGCATCATGAGGCAGCCGATAACGCCGCCGTGGCAGGCTATTACCGAATGTGCCGGCAGCTTGCTGTGGCGGTGGGAAAGCTCTTTAATTTGGTGGTAGCCGAAAAGCTTGTCCCAGCCGGCGCTTACGCGATCTCTAAACGCGCGGAAGGATTCGCCCTGCGGCGGTGCAGCGTTTTCATCCTCGACCGAGATCCATGCGTCGTATATCGGGTTACCCTTAAGCTCGTCGTGGCTCTTGCCTTCGAATATGCCAAAGCGCAGCTCTTTAAGCTCCGGGATGGTACCGTGCGGCACACCTCCGTAAATTATGAAGAGCGTCTGCTCTGCGCGAAGCATGCCGGAGGTGTAAAAGTCCGGTGCTGCGATTTCGCCGTTTTCATCGGGCTCCGTGCTCTCCGCTATATCCTGGCAAGGGTAGATTCCCTTTTTTGTAAGCTCTGCCAGCTGGTCAACGCCCGCAGGCGAGAGCGGAATGTCAATTCCTCCGTACATCCACTTCTTTTCCGTGCCCTCGGTGTTGCCGTGGCGGATTAAGTGTATTTCTGAAATTATTTTTTCGTTTGGGTTGTTTTGCATTTGTTTTCCCCTTTTGGTTTTTTATTTTTGCTTGAGGACCTGCGGGATGCCGCAGAAAACTCGCGTGACGGTTTCGGCTTCGCCGGCCAGGTAAGCCATTACGCGGCCGTTTGCCTCGCGCCATGCGCGCTCCTTTGTGTCAATAGGGACTACTCCCTGAGAGATATCTTCGATTATTATAATGCGCTCGCGCAAAAGATTAATGTTCTTTTTTACATATTCAACCGGATCGCGCCCCGCATCGATAAGCGCATAAACCATGCGCTCGAGGTGGTCTATGATAAGCGGTGCCCCGGGAGCTGTGCCGCCCGCTGCCTTTTCGGCTTTGGCGATCTCTCCCGCGGGGTCGAGTGCCGCAAGGCATTCCTCCGGCGTAGCGCAGCTTCGGATGTCCGGGCAGATGTAGACGAGGGTGCCGGTGGTGCATGCTTGACCCTTGGCGCCGGATTGGTCGATGGTTCCCGGTGCGCCGCCCTTGGTGGCAGCATCGTCAGCTTGTGTGAGTAATTGTAGTGCGTAATCAAGCTTTCCCTGATATGCGCCTCCGAAAATCAGTTTCATCTTTGTCCTTTCTATGACACCTCATCCGTCACCTTCGGTGCCACCTTCCCCTCAAGGGGAAGGCTTTTTGAAGAAAGCCAACTCCTCTGCTCAAAGGGAAGTCTTTTTTAAGAAAGCCAACTCCTCTGCTCAAAGGGAAGGCTTTTCCCTAGAGGAGTGCGACTGCAAGCAGCGCCGCGGTCTCAGCAACTGTGATGCTGTAGCCCGAGATGTCGCCGCTCATGCCGCCGAGCTGTCTGCGAGCATGAAGGCACGCGAGGAAGTAAACTACCATTTCTACCGCGAACACTAGCTCTGTGCGAGTGACAGCATGCGTGAAGGTTGCGCGGTCAAATATGGTGAAGAATATCGCAAAGAGCACCAGCATCACGATTACCAGCGGAACCGCCAGATTTCTGCGCTTGTCAACCTTGTTGCAGTTTGCCCCTTTGCCATCAGGCTCACTTTGAACTGTTCCGTCTTCTGAAACTGTTGCCACCACGCCCTCGTTTCTCGCGCGGTTATATTGGCTGGTTGAAAGCGGTGGGTAAGACCATACGCTGATTGCCGACATAAAGCGAGAAACCGCAGGGATTAAAATCAGGCACGGAAGAAGCTCCGCAGTTCCGCCCATCAAAAAGCCTGCCGGTCCTTCCGACGCAAGGCTTGCATTTCCGCCTGAGGATGCTGCAGTTGTTGAAAGCACTGCCTCTCCCTGCGCGGAGAGTGCCGCGTCCATAGCTCCGGTTGATAACAGCGCCCAGAATGCGATGCCGATGCACGCAAAGGCTCCGACGTGCGAGTCCTTTAAAATGCGAAGCTTGTCCTCGCGCGGACGGCGCGAGCCTATGGCATCACAGCAGTCCATAAAGCCGTCGATATGGATAAAGCCTGTCAGCAGCATCGGGAAAAAGGCCAAAATTACTGCAGCAATCAGGTGCGGGATCGCGAGCGCCTTCCACAAAAGGAGGTAGACTCCGTACCAGAGCCAGCCTACGATAAGGCCTATGAACGGGAGAGCGAAA
>JAEEGU010000168.1 GCA_016280485.1 Bacillota bacterium
CAGTGGTGTATTGCGGCCGTACCGGGCGAAAAGTGGGCGAAAAAGCTCTTCCCGGAGCTTTCAAAGCATCAGGCTGTCGAAAAGCTTTGGGAAAAGATACTTTTGACATCCAGAGCAACAGATGACCCAATCGCGGCTTGGGAATTCCACAACAAGGACCTGCACGATCGCTGCGAATACCTGAACAACCTGGAAATCGAAAGCCTCCACTACACTGCCGGAAACGGCACAGACCTTACGGTCGGCCTCATCCCGCAGGGCAAGTTCAGCGGCGGCTCGGAGGTCAGCCTGCAGGGCATAGTCTTCAATCCGAACATCCCGTCGGAGGAGTGCTTCACTTCCCCTATGCGCGGCAAGGCAGAAGGCATAGTTTATGCCACAATGCCGCTCTCCTACGAGGGCCAGCTGATTGACGGCTTCAACATCCGCTTTGAGGGAGGAAAGGCAGTGGAGTGGCATGCCGAAAAGAACGAAGCGCTGCTTACAAAGCTGATAACAATGGACGAGGGCAGCGCATATCTCGGAGAGTGCGCACTGGTTCCGTTCGATTCCCCGATTCGCAAATCAGGCATACTGTTCTACAACACTCTGTTCGATGAAAATGCCGTTTGCCATCTGGCACTCGGAATGGGCTTCCCTGACTGTATAAAGGATTTTGAAAAATACAGCCTGCAGGAATGCCGCGACATGGGAATAAACGATTCCATCGTCCACGAGGATTTCATGATTGGCAGTGCCGACCTTAAAATAACGGCTAAAACAAAGAGTGGCAAGGAGGTTCTGATATTCAAAGATGGAAACTGGGCTTTCTGATAACAAAAAAAGTCTGCTGTTCCGCTTTTTCGGCCATCTGCACACCGTATTAAAGCACAAACATTACGTGCGGAAGGCCTGCTTTAAGATGGGGATATACAGGCAGGGCATATTCCACGATATGAGCAAGTTCTGCCCCGCAGAGTTCATACCGAGCGTCCGCTACTATGACGGTACGCATTCCCCGACCATAGAGGAAAGAAAGGCAAAAGGCTATTCGTCGTGCTGGATTCATCACAAGGGCAGGAACAAGCATCACTACGAATATTGGACGGACTATCAGGTTCAAAAGAGTGCGCAGCTTTTCCCGTGCCGCATTCCGCTTCGATATGTTGCGGAAATGCTTGCGGACCGCTATGCGGCCTGCGTGGCATATCAGGGAAAGAACTACACACAGGCCTCTGCTTGGGAATATTACGAGCCGAGCAGGTTCCAAATTGCCATCGAAACCGAAACAAAAATAGTTTTGGAGGAGCTGCTCCTCCGTATGATGAACGATGGTGAGGAAGCGGCATTCTCATACATGAAGTCGCTTCTCAAAATAACAAAGGGCTCGGACTACACGGCTGAGAGCCTCGGTATCGTAGCCCCGAAATGCTGGGAAAAAGGATAAAGAAAATGTCAGATGCAGTAAAAGAAAAATATCTGTATTGCGGCGAAATGCGGAATGTGGCGGAGTTTGACACCACCTACAGAAATGTAAGCCCATCGGCCTACGAGGTCATAAGGCTCATGAACGGCAGGCCGCTGTTTTTGGAAGAACACTACGCGCGGCTTGTCGCCACACTTGCGAGCATCGGTGAAAAACCACCGTTTGAGCTTGAGAAGCTCCGCGGCGATATAGAGCGAATCGCCGCAGCAAATGCAGTAAAAAATCATAACGTTAAAATAGTGATAAACGAGTTTGACGCGGCCGGCGGGCCGAGGACGCACATCTTCCTGATAGCGACCTCTTACCCTACCGAGGAGATGTACCGCGTGGGTGTGCCGACAGACCTCTTTTATGCGGTGCGCAACAACCCTCAGGCAAAAATAATCGATGCCGATTTAAGAGCGCGCGAAAACGAATTTATCAAGGAGAACGGCCTTTTCGAGGCTCTGCTTGTGAACGAGGCAGGCGAAATTACCGAAGGCAGCCGTTCGAATCTGTTCTTTATAAAAGGTGACAGAGTGTACACCTCACCTGCGAGCGGCGTGCTGCTGGGCATAACGCGTCAGCGGATAATGAGAATCTGTGCGGAGGCAGGGATTGATGTGGAGGAGCGGAAGATTGGCGCTTCCACCGTGGGCGCATACGATGCGGCCTTCATAAGCGGCACTTCACCGAAGGTGCTTCCGATTGCGCGGGTCGGCGAGATTAGGCTCGACGCAAACAACCCTCTTCTGAGGAAAATAATGAAACTTTACGACCGGGAGATTGAAAACTACAATGCACAGCAAAAGAATTAACTTACTCAGAGATTTTGCAAGATTAACTGTGAGCCTCAGCATCTGCCTTTTTATGGTGCTCTGCGACCTGCCGAGCATAACGAATGCGGCTGACGGCACACCTGTAAGGGTTACGGGAGGCGAGGAAGCCATCAACCCAAAGGACGTGCTCTACGAGGAGCCGGACGGACTCAAGGAGGCAAAGGACGAAGGCACATACTATGTAAGCGTGCTTGGCGGCGGCAAGGAGCAGACCTTTGCCAATCTGGCCGAAGGCTATTCAATCATAGTGCCAATCGACATGAAGGTTACCGATATGAGTAATTCGGAGGTTGTGTCGGTTCTCGAGGACGAGCATCGCAGACTTGAGATATATGTGCAGAGAAACGAAAGCACTGCGGGCTATGTGGCTTACGGCTACAAGTGCTTAAACGACAAGGAAAACCACAACTGGACGCACAACATAAAGACCAAAATCGGCGGCAGGACCGCATACGTGCGCGAGTGGAGCAGAGACAAGCTCAAAGGTATTCCGAAGGATCGCAATTACTATGCGGCAATCGACATCATAGTCGGCGGTACCGTTTACGATTTCTTCTTTTCATCCGACGAGCCGTTCTGGAAGAGCGGTTACTATCACGATATCGTAAGCTCGCTAAAGGTGTTTGAACCAAAGTATAACGGTGTAACTATAAAGGGGAAATCGACCGGCGTTCACACCTATTGGAACAAGGAAACCCGTGAACTTTACGAAAGCTATCTCAGCGCTGAAACAGGGCTCGACTGGGGCATCTACAATCCGTCCGCAAACTACGGCTACGGATATTACGACCTGCTCGAAAAAGAAAAGGCAATAGACCACGAGTTCAAATATCTTCTGGCATATACCTCGATAAAGCCGGAATACGATTCTGCAAAATCTGTTGATGTTGTCAGAAACAATTACAAATACGGTCGTTATACCGAGCTGACCATCCAGACACCGCTCAACATGACCGGCAAGAACATGATGTACGAGATTCTCGACGGGAACTATGATACCTTCCTAAAGAGCATGGCAAAGGATATCGCGGATTTCGGACATCCTGTATTCGTGCGTCTCTTCAACGAGATGAACGGTGACTGGTGCAACTATTCGGCTTATCATACCTCGAGGGATACGATGATATTCAAAGAGGTTTACCAATATATCTGGAACATTTTTGCTGACGAGGGTGCGGGCGCAAACACCATTTGGATTTGGAATCCGAACGGCGGATCGTTCCCGAACTATACCTGGAATGACCAGAGATGCTACTATCCGGGTGACAAATATGTCGATATCGTCGGCATTACGGCATACAATACGGGAAATTATTACAAGGATGAAAAGTGGACGGAATTCAAGGCCAAATACGATCCTCTCTACAAGGAAATCGTATCGCAGTACAGCCAGCCTCTGTTCATAACGGAGTTCTCCTGCGCTGAAAAGGGCGGCGACAAGGTAGCATGGATAAACTCCATGTTTAACGACATTCGCGCTTACAGCAAGATTAAGGTTGCCATCTGGTGGGACGGCTGCGACATGTCCAACACCGAGCCGGGTGTCGTTTCGCGTGACTACCGCATCGACTCCTCGGCGGGCGTAACAGAAGCCTTCCGCAACTACTTTGCCCGGTAAAAAGCCTTCCCAATTGGGAGAAAACGGCTTTTTACAAAAAGCCTTCCCCTCGAGGGGAAGGTGGCACGACAGTGCCGGATGAGGTGTTTTTATGCGCGACGAAACCTACAAAATAACAGGCATGCACTGTGCAGCGTGCAGCGCTTCCGTTGAGCGCGTGACACAAAAGCTCCCGGGCGTGGAGAAAAGCGAAGTAAATTTAATGACCGAAACCATGCACATTATCTATGATGAAACGCAGGTGAGCGCCGATGAAATCGGTGCGAAAATCAGGAAAGCAGGCTTTGGCATGGAGGACATGCCGGCTGTCACCGATAAATGGCAGAGGCTTGACATGGAGGGTGAGGGCGCCGCTGAAAAGACGGGGCTCATTGCCGCCTGCGTGCTCTCGGCGATTCTGATGTACGTGAGCATGGGGCAGATGATGACAAGCTCTCTTTGGGTGCCGGGTTTTCTTGATATGGCGCAGCATCCGCTGAGTCTTGCGGTCGTCGAGATGGTTTTGGCGCTGGGAGTTCTGTGTATAGGGCGCCGCTATATAATAGGCGGCTACAAGGCGCTCTTTCACTTAAATCCAAACATGGATTCTCTGGTTGCGATAGGCTGTAGCTGTTCATTTTTATACAGTCTGGTGATGGCCTGCATGATTCCGGGCGACAAAAGCTATGTTCACCAGCTCTATTTTGAGTCAGCGGCTGTGGTTTTAACGCTGATTATGGTCGGCAAATATATGGAGGCCGGCAGCAAGGACAAAACAAAGGACGCGGTAAAGTCGCTTTTGCGGCTCGTGCCGGACACGGCAATCCGCGTGGATGCGGACACCTTTGACGAAGGCTCCGAGTTTACGGCAGCAGTCTCCGAGGTACCGACGGCAACGCTGAAAAAGGACGACATTATACTTATTAAAAGTGGCGCGAGGATTCCAATCGATGCTGTTGTACTAAGTGGCGAGGGCAGCGTGGACGAATCCATGCTGACAGGCGAATCCCTGCCCGTGCCAAAAGGCCCCGGCGATATGCTCATCGGCGGCAGCGTCACCTATAACGGAACGCTGTATGCAAGGGTCGTCCACACCGGAAATGATACGACGATTTCTTCAATCGTTCGCTTTATAGAAGAGGCGCAGGCACACAAAGCACCTATTTCGCGCCTCGCGGACAAGGTCGCGGGCATATTTGTGCCGGCGGTCATGGCAATCGCCCTCGTGGCGGCAATAATCTGGCTTGTGGCCGGCAAGGACCCGGCCTTTGCCCTCAAGATATTTACGGCAGTCCTCGTGGTAGCATGCCCATGCTCACTCGGACTTGCAACGCCTACGGCCGTAATGGTCGGGACGGGCGTCGGAGCTAAAAACGGCATCCTTCTCCGAAGCGGAGAGGCTTTGGAAGCGGCGGGCAAGGTCGACACGGTGGTGCTTGACAAGACAGGCACCGTCACAAGCGGCAAGATGAGGCTCAGAAAAGTAGTGGCGCAAAACATTTCGGCCGCAGAGCTTCTCGCGTGCGCAGCAGCGGTGGAAAGGCTTTCGTCTCACCCTCTCGCAAAGGCAATAGTAAGCGGCGCGGAGGAGAAAGCAGAAAAGCTTGGTATCAGCGACGCGGGCGGTGATAAATATGCAGTCACCGAGTTTGCGGATATACCCGGCAGGGGCGCAAAGGCAAAGGTCGACGGTCGCGAATATATCTTCGGATCGGCGCGGCTTATGCGTGAAAACGAGATAGATATTAAGGCCGCCAAAGAGCATGCAGATGAGCTTGCGGAAATGGGCTGCGCGCTTGTCTATGCGGCGGCAGATGGCAGATGCGTCGGTGTGCTCGGTGTATCGGATACGGTTCGCGATGAAGCAAAAGCGGCGGTTGCGGCATTAAAGGATATAGGCATTGAGGTCATAATGATGACCGGCGACAGTGAGGCTGCGGGTAAAAGCACCGCACGCGAGGTCGGCATTGACCGCGCCTTTACCGAGGTACTTCCTGAGGGCAAGGCTACTCATGTGGAGGAGCTTAAAGCTGCAGGCCACCGCGTAATGATGGTCGGCGATGGCATTAACGATGCTCCGGCGCTGACAGCAGCTGATATCGGCGTTGCAATCGGCAGCGGCAGCGATATTGCGCTCGAGTCCGGCGATATCGTTCTGATGAAATCAGATATTGAGGATATCCCTAGGGCGGTAAGGCTTAGCCGCGCGACTGTGCGAAATATAAAGCAGAATCTGTTCTGGGCATTCTTTTACAACTGCATCGGCATTCCGATTGCGGCGGGAGTGCTCTATCCGGCATTCGGATTTCTGCTCAGCCCTATGATAGCGGGCCTTGCGATGAGCCTGAGCTCCATCTGCGTGGTATCGAATGCCCTGCGCCTGCGCAGGGTTAACCTTGGATGAGGTGAAACCCGATAGTGCCGGATGAGGTGTAGACGAATCTTAGATAAAAAATAGATATAAAGACCGAATAATTTGAATATTTTAAGGGAATAGGAGGAATTAAAATGGCGGTATTGAAGGTAGCGGATATGCACTGCGAAATGTGTGTAAAGAGAATCACAAATACTCTTAATGAAGCGGGGCTTAAGTTCGAGGTTTCGTTGGGAGACAAGACCGTAAAGGTTGACGGCAGTGATGAGGATGTGAAAAAGGCGATAGAAGAGCTTGACGATATCGGGTTTAGCGCGGTTATCGGATAAAATTTATATATAAAAAAAGAGGATTAGAAATGACTGTAAATGAGAAAATTGCCGAGCTGAGAAAATTGATGGAAAAGGCGGGCGTCGATGCATACATCGTGCCGACCGACGATTTCCACGGCTCGGAATATGTAGGAGAATATTTTAAGGAAAGAGAATTTATCACCGGCTTTACCGGTTCAGCCGGAACGGCGGTGATTTTCAAAGAGGAGCCTATGGGCGCATACCTCTGGGTTGACGGCAGATATTTTCTACAGGCGGATATGCAGCTTGCAGGTACCTGCGTTACTGAGATGCGCATGGGCGAGCCGGGAGTCCCTAGGCTCGCGGAGCTCCTTGCGGACAAGCTGCCGGGCGACGCAGTCCTCGGCTTTGACGGACGCACCGTGACACAGTCGCTTGTCGATGAAATCGCAAAGGCGGCATCGGCAAAGGGCAAAACCTTTGAGATTCATTCAGAGGACCTGATAGATAAGATTTGGCAGAATAGGCCCGCACTTTCGTGTGAACCTGCAGAGGACTTCAGCACTGATTTCGCAGGGCTTTCCAGGGATAAAAAGCTCGAAGACCTAAAAAAGCGCATAGCAAAAGAGGGCGGAGATGTGTTTGTCATGACCACCCTTGATGATATCGCATGGCTTCTCAACATTCGCGGCAATGATGTTGCCTGCAATCCGGTGGTGCTGTCCTACTTCGTAATGGATGGCGAAAAGCCGGTACTCTTCGTGCAGAGCGCTGCAATGGGCGCTGTACACAAGGTGCTGGAGGAGAGCGGTGTGGAGCTTCACGAGTATGACGAGGTCTACGCTTATCTTAAGAAATGCTGCGCAGGCAAGAATGTAATTCTGGACAAGCAGGCGGCAAATTATGAAATCATCCGCTCCTGCGAAGCGGCGGCAAAGCTTACCGATTTCAGAAGCTATCACTTCATAAAGAAGTATATAAAGAATACAACCGAGATAGAGGGCATGGTCTACGCTCACCTAAAGGACGGCATCGCAAAGACCAAGTGGATTTACTGGGTAAAGAAAAATGTTGCGGGTGGCGGGCTCGATGAATTAAATGTTGCTGACAAGCTCCTTGCGCTTCGCATGGAACAGGAAAACTGCCGCGGCAACAGCTTTGAACCGATTATGGGATATGGGCCTCACGGCGCAATCATCCACTACGAGGCAACGCCTGAG
>JAEEGU010000026.1 GCA_016280485.1 Bacillota bacterium
CACCGCATGCGAGCAGGATATTCGCGCAGTCATTTACGGTTACATAATTAGTTATATTGTGAACCAGCGGCGAGCTTTCTCGCACGTTATCAAAGGCTTTTGCAAAAATGTCGTTCATCATATTGCGTATCTCCCTAAACTAATCAAGCGATTTCTGCATTCTCTCGAGCGTCCCCGTCCTCTTTAGGTGGAACAGCAGCAGCCCTGAAATAATCGCGCCCGCTGCCGTTGAAATCAGGAACGGCACTATATAAGCGTAAAATGCAATGCCCGCTGCGCTCTGCCCCATAAAGAGCACCGCCACCGGATAAGCACAAAGGCCGCCGAGTATGCCCGTTCCGAAAACCTCTCCCGCAAGCGTCCCCGGAATATTCCGCGTCTTTTTGTAGACAAGTCCGCATAAAAGCGCACCTATCATACTGCCCGGAAACGCCATCAGGCTCCCCAGTCCGAGCAGATTTCTGACAAGAGCCGCAACAAAGGCCGCACAGACTCCGTAGCCCGGGCCGAGCAGCACCGCACACATAATGTTCACCATATGCTGCACAGGCGAGCATTTGCTGCCGAGTACAGGAAAGGAAAATAGGCTTCCGACTATGGCTACCGCGCAAAACAGTCCCGCAATCGCAAGCTTTTGAGTGCTTGACTTTTTCATAATATCATCTCCTTTTTTGCATTAAAAAACAGGAGATTTCCCGTTGCGGTAACCTCCTGTAAAAAATCGCGCTTGATGACTTCCTACGGCGGCATTATCCGCATCAGGTAAAGGGTCGAAGCGTTGCTTCCTCTCAGCCGTTTTCACAGCTCCCCTGTTTTTTTATCATACACATTCTACACCCGTTAATTTCTATTTTCAAGTGTAAATTTTTATTTTAATCATTATAAATGCCAAAGTCTTCCTGGATGCGGCGCACCTTGTCCTCGATGCGTTTGAACGCTTCAACAACCTGCGGATCGAAGTGCGTTCCCGAACCTGCCTCAATGATTTCCATCGCCTTTTCATAGGTAAACGGCGGCTTGTAGGCCCTCTTTGATGTGAGCGCATCAAATACATCGGCAACCGCCATTACGCGTGCAGCAAGCGGTATATCCTCGCGCGAAATGCCAACAGGATATCCTGAGCCATCCCACTTTTCGTGATGGTATTTTGCAAGGTCTCTGGCATCCTTTAAGAAGCTCGAATCCGGAACCTGATCGATAACGCGGTTTATTATTTCCTCGCCCGCCGTCGTATGGTTTTTCATGATTGAAAATTCATCATCATCGAGCTTTCCGTTTTTGTTTAATATCGCATCCGGCACGGTAATTTTGCCCACGTCGTGGAGAGGCGCCGAGTTTTCAACATCAAAGATGTATTTGTCAGTCAGAATATCCGTATTATATCCGAGTTCACGCATAGAAAGCATGATTTCGCGTGTGTAGGCAGCCGTCTTTTTAACGTGTGCACCCGTATTTTTGTCGCGGCTTTCGACCATATCCGCGAGTACCAGAATCAGGGCATTTTGCATTTTCTGAATGGTCTCTGTCTTGCTCTCGATATCCGCGATGTAGTTTGCCGTATCATGCGTCATCTTGCACAGCGAATGGTAGAGGTTTTCGACCTCATCGCCGGTCACTATGCCCAGCTCCTCCATACGGCGTATTCCATCGTTTATATCCTCATCCGAATGCTTTGAAAATACGTCGCTGCAAAGTGCCATGGCATTCACAGGCAGCACGATGTTATATTCCGTAACCCAAAAGCCGATTGCGAGCACAAGGATGAAAAATCCCAGGAACAGGAATATCATCTCCATGAAGAACTCTCTCGCATCCTTTTCAAGGTCAACCATGGAAATATCCGCACACATGTAGCATACGCATTCCCCTGCGCTGTTGTAAATCGGCTGGAATGCCATAAGCAGCCACCCGTACCTGCCATTTGAAATCATCGGCGGCACTTTTTTGCCCGCAAGCAGCTGCTCCATATATGGGTCAAAGGCCTCTTCGAGCGGGATTACCGAGCCCGGATCCTCGCCCGAAAGCGTATCCGTATCTATATCGAAAACGACATGTGAGCCGTCCTCCATAATTCTGTAGGCATAGAGATATTTGATGTGAACAGAGCTGTCCAAAAGCCCTTTAAGCATGGCCTCCGTCTCCACATAGCCCTCTGCCGCATAGCCGTGCTCAAGGAAATCATCCACCCTCTCCGGATCTACCATGCTCGCGGCAGTCTTTGCCGCACTGCTCGCAAGCTGTGTCTTGTATTCAACCTCGGCGTTGTGGTAGAGAATGTAGCTTATGCTGATGCATGCCGCCCCTATCGCAAGCATCGCAAGCGCGAGCATTGCCATTGTTTTCGTACGCATCGAAAGCGTGCGGCACTCGATATTTTTAAGCTCCTTTGACATCTCCGGCGAAACCGGATTCTGATACCAGGTCTGGAATTTCACCTTGCCTCTGAGCTTTTTCGGCATCAGTTTGAGTGTCAGTATGCAAATACCCAGCGTGATGGTTTTGTCGATAAGGTCCATGACCATATCGCCCCAAAGGCCGCCTGTCGGAAGTCCCTCAATCCAGGTCGGCAGAAAGCCGCCAAAGCCACCGCCTATCGTTGAAAGCACTATGATAAGAAGAATCGTCGTCGGTATCGATTTCAGCCATCCCTGTTTATAGAGGAACCGCGCCGCAATGGCAATCATTACATTCATGACACCGTAATAGAGCGCCGCATCGTCTGTAATACCCTTTATCAGGTTTGTGAGAAGCCCCACCAAAATACCCGGAAGATAGCCGCTCATTACCGCAGAAATTACGGTACCGACAGTATCGAGGTAAATCGGAAAGCCCAGCAGCGACACGATTTTACTCAGTATCAGGTTCACCGCAAGGCAAATAAGCCCAAACCCGATTACCCAGCTTTGACGGTACGCATGTGCTCTTTTGAGATCATCATCAACCTTGGTCATTCTCTTCCTGCCTTTCGCAAAATCTATTCAAGCGGCCTTGCCGGTGAATAGAGCCAACCCTGATAGCAGTTGCAACCGATTTCGCGCAAGGTCTCGCGCTGTTCCTCGGTCTCGACATATTCAGCAATTACGGTCATGTGTAACGATTCTGCAAGGTTTTGTATCGAGGAGATAATCTCCTTGCAGTTTTCGTGTGTCGAAAGCCCTTTAACCAAAGAGCCGTCAAGCTTTATGAAATCAAACAGATTGTGCTTGAGATAGTCGATTGATGTGTGCCCCATCGAGAAATCGTCGATGGCAAGCTTTAATCCCATATCGCGAAGCTCCGAAAGAGCCCCGAGGGTTTTGTCGTTAAGGGCAAGTGTCGCCTGCTCCGTGATTTCCACGCAGAGGTTTCTGCCCTCGAAAGGCGTCACCGCATTTTGCTCGCGACAGAACTGCAGGAATCTGTCGGTTGTAACAGTCTTTCCCGTCACATTGAAGGAAATCTTTATATCCTCGCCATATCTTTCCTTTACGCGCTTTTCGTCCGCGAGAACGCGCTTTATGATGCCCTCTTCGAGGTCCGCGAGGAAGCCGCCGTCCTCGGCAAGCTTGATCAAAATCGGTGGATACATTACGCCGTAGGTTTGGTGCGTCCAGCGAAGCAATGCCTCTACGCCGAGGCAGTTACCCGTATAGTCGTATTGCGGCTGGTAATTCATCGCTACATTGCTCTCAAAGTCGTGCTTGAGCTCCGCGGTAATGTTTCGCGCGAAGTCGCCGTAGATGTCCTGGCGCGCGAGCAGGCTCTCGCCCTCGAGCTCCGCTTCGTGCTCTTTGAAGAAGTCCACGAAATCGTCGTGCACCCTGCGTGCTTCTTCGGCAGTCTGACGGTCGAGGAAGCGCACGAACGGCGCGTAGATGACTACGCCGATGGCTATGTTGACGATTTGCATGATTGTGCCGGCGATGCTGCCCGTTGCAAGGTAGCCGCCGATAAGCACAGGTGTTGTCCATTCCACGCTATGCGTGATAACCGGCACGAGGCCGACACTCGTCGCGATGTACGCCGTCGTGTAGCAAACAAGCGGCGTCAGGAGAAATGGCGCGAGCATGATCGGATTGTAGATGATCGGAAGTCCGAACACCATCAGCTCGTTTATGTTGAAAATCATCGGCAGCGTCGCCGCAAGACCGAGTCTGCGACGGCTGTGATTCTTTGAAATTACAAAGATTGAGATGAGC
>JAEEGU010000169.1 GCA_016280485.1 Bacillota bacterium
CACCGGCACAGCGGCTGACCCTGACTTACTTGCGGGACTTAGCGATGTGGCGGCTTCGGACTGGTTTGCAACGCCGATTGCGTGGGCTCTTGATGCGGGCATAGCAAAGGGTCGGGGCAAAGACTTCGGCGCGACTGCGCCAATCACTCGCGAGGATGACATCGTAATGCTGCAAAACTATGCTAAATACAAGGGCATAAATACCGGTAAGACTGCGGATCTCAGCATCTTTGCCGATGCTGATACCATCTCGCCGTGGGCAAAGGAAGCTGTTTCTTGGGCAGTTGCCGAGGGACTGATCACAGGCTACACAGACAGAGCGGGCAGGCTCCTCCTTAATCCTGCGGGCACTGCAACGCGCGGCCAGATAGCAACAATAATAAAACGTTTCTGTGAGAACATTTTGAATACGGAGAGGTAAATATGGAGTACAGAGTTTTAAACGCGATAGATATGCCTGATAGGCTGCTGCCGCTTTTTGATGAATACAGAGCGTTCCTTATGGTAAGCGAGCCGCTCCTCGAACCTTTCCTTAAGATGCAAAGCTTTGACGATGAGACGGAGCACCTAAAGGACAAATACCTGCCGCCGTTTGGCGGAATCTACATCGTGGAAGCAGGAGGCGATGCGGAGGGCACGCCTTGCGAAGACGCAGGCTGCATCGCATTTAGGCGTCTCGATGACGAAAATTGCGAGCTCAAGCGCGTATTCCTACGCGAAAAATTCCGCGGATGCGGCATAAGCCGCGCAATGATGGAAACCGTAATAGAGGATGCGAAAAAGCAGGGGTACAAATACATGCTCCTTGACACTCTCCCTGTCCTCGAAAGTGCGCTAAGGCTCTATGAGAAGCTGGGCTTTGAGGAAACAGAGAAATATAACGACAACCCTCTAAGCCACGCGATTTTCCTGCGGCTTACGCTATAATTTTTTGTATTTTCTGTACAATTCCCTTGTTTTTTATTTTGGATTTAGGTAAAATATTTAGGTTGGAAAATGAAACTAGCCTTCCCGTTTAGGATGGCTTGATATTAAAGCCCTCTCTTTAGGATGGCTTGATATTAAAGCCTTCTCTTTAGGATGGCTTGATATTAAAGCCTTCCCCTCGAGGGGAAGGTGTCACCTTTGGTGACGGATGAGGTGTATTATGAGAAAAACCTTAAGTCTATTACTGACTCTAGCCATGGTGATCACCATGGTTTTTGGCAGCGCCGGCTCCGTTTTCGCAGCGGACTCTACTGCGGCTACCACGATGAAAATCGCAGGTACCGACGGCACTGTCACAATCACTAACGAAAAGGGCAAGGATGTCCCTGCAAAAGTGGATACCAAGCTCTTAAACGGCTATACCATAAAGACAGCCGCAGCTTCGTATTGCTTCATTTCGCTTGACGATTCAAAAGCAATCAAGCTCGGCCAGAACACAAAGGTAAAGGTCGAAAAGTCGGGCAAAAAGATTGAGCTCAACGTGAAAAACGGTGAGATATTCTTTGATGTCGACAAAAAGCTCAGTGGTAACGAATCGATGAACATCAAGACCGGCAACATGACGACCGGTATTCGTGGCACGAGCGGTATATTAAAGACCATAAAGCAGGGACAGTCCTCGATAGACCTGTTCCAGCTCTTCTCGGGTAAAACCGAAATGAAGGCGAATACCCAGAAGAACGTTCAGAATATAATCGAGAGAATCCTCGGGGTCTTAGGAGTAAGCACGCAGACTCAGACTGTGACAGCGAATGCACAGGTTCTTGAATCAACAACCGCAACTGCAGGTCAGCAGATTGCGATTACGGGCATGGCATCTGAGGCAAGTGCGCAGGCCGCACCTACCTTCGAGCGTCAGGCACTTACGGTAAGCGAGTTTGGTACCAGGTCCATCCTCGAATCCGCAGCAATCAAGGGTGGTATGTCTGCAGGTGAGGCTCTTGCAGCAGACACCGGAGCCATCGTTGCAAAGGTTGGCGACGTTACGCAGACTCTCGAAAATGCGGGCGTTGCTCAGGCAGCAATAGATCAGGTTGAAGGAGCGGCAGCAGACCCTGCAAAGCTTGATGAAGCAGTGAAAAATGCAGAGCTGCAGGCAGCAGTAGATCAGATCCTCACAGAGCAGGGTATCGACACCGCAAAGGACGAAGCGGCAAAGGTTGATGGTACGACTTCAAATGCCGGCGAGAGCAAGGTCCTCGACAAGGTGGAGGTAAAGACCGACTCCGGCGCTAACGCAAGCAGTCTTACCCTCTCCGATGACGGCACCTCTGCAGTAGCTACGGCAAACGACCAGACAAAGCCAAACACTTCAGGAAGCCACAGCAGCGGCTCCGGCAGCGTAGTAATCCCTGAGTCGGGGTATCTTACAGGATATACGGGTGCGTTCAACTATCTTGATTATTTAGCCGGAGAGAAAAAGCTTATATTCAAGGAAGACCTTAGTGTCAAGTGCAACGAAAGCGATATCTTTATATTTAAGACTGTAGAGGAATATACATCCTTTGCGGCAATCCTCGCAGATGCAAAGGCAAACTATGAAGAGGAAAAGGCAAGAGCTGCTGAGGCTGGCGAGCCTGAACCTAGCTATACCGTCCTTGTAGTGAATCGATATCTCATGCCGACATTTGCAAGG
>JAEEGU010000027.1 GCA_016280485.1 Bacillota bacterium
ATAGATAAAAGGATTGTAGCTGCCGCTTTTTTTATCCTTTTCGAGATCATCAAGCGCATCGGCAAGATAAATCCAGCGGCCGAGGTTCCTACCAAGTTCACTGAGCACGCGTGAGCTATTTTCGCCCACCCTTTCACGCACCGCATCGCTTGCAAACACGCCTGCCATTATCCCTGCAAAGGAGTCTCCCGTAAAATCTATACTGCCGCTCTTTTCCTCTTCAAGTGCCGCGAGCCTTGTAAGCTCTGTCTTTATTACATCCGCCACATCGGGATATTTCAAGATAAGCTTCTTTGCCGCGCCGCGAAGTGCCGCAGAGCCTATGCTCCCTCGTACCGGATGCTCATCTTTTTTATCGTCGAGCATATTAAAGTACACGAGCAGTACCATCATGTCCGCCGCATAGTTTATCGCTTCGGATTCTCTCACAATCGGGAGCTTCTTCACGGGATGTATGATGCAGTGCTCAAACTCCACCGGCTCCTGTTCTTCCGAAAGCGATGAAAGCAGCAGCGCGAGAAACGCAAAGTCATAAGACAGTGCGAACCTTGGAACCTGCCCGAAACGGTCCGCTACAGCCTTGCAAACGCCGCAATAGTAAGCCCTGTACGCTTCATATTCCCGCATCCTAAGCTCGGGCTTATATGCCATTACATAGCCAAGCATAGTCTACCCACCTAGAGTCCTATTACTCTCTTGATAAGTACCGGTGCATCCGGTGCCTTATCCGAAATCTTAAATGCCTTTTCTGCTTCCGCTGCGGCTCTTTCTACCTTTCCGGCATCATTTCCGTAAACGGTAGCAAGTACATCGCCCTTTTTAACGGCACTACCCACCTTTTTCGAAAGGTAGATGCCCGCCGAAAGGTCGATTTCATCCTCTTTTGTGGCTCTGCCCGCACCGGAATGCTGGCTGGCAAGCCCGATGCCCCTAGCCTTTATTTCTGCCACATACCCATCCGAGGATGCACGAATTTCCTTTTCTATGCTGTGCTGAGGTAAAAGCTTGTAATCGTCTACGATTCCAGGGTTTCCGCCCTGAGCCGCAACAAACCTTCGGAATACCTCAAGTGCCGCGCCGTTTTCAAGGGCAGCCTTTGCCTTTTCATGGCCCTCATCCGCGGCTTTCGCATGTCCGCCCAGATAAATCATAAGTCCCGCAAGCTTTAACGCAAGCTCCTCGATATCCTTTGGGCCGTGGCCCTTTAATACCTCGATAGCCTCGATTACCTCGAGACTGTTCCCCACTGCGTTTCCGAGCGGCTGGTTCATATCGGTGATTACGGCTACGGTCTTTTTCCCGTCCGCCTTTCCGATTTCGCACATCATATTGCTAAGCTCCGCAGCCATTTCTTCGTTCTTCATGAACGCGCCGTCGCCGCACTTTACATCGAGAACGATTGCATCCGAGCCGCACGCAAGCTTTTTGCTCATAATGCTGCTCGTGATAAGGCTTAAGTTATCTATTGTCGCCGTCACATCGCGAAGCGCATAAAGCTTTTTATCCGCAGGCGCCACATGAGCAGTCTGCCCTATTACGGACATTCCTACCTCTCTGACCTGCTTAAAGAACTCCTCAGGCTCGAGCGCCGTCTTGAAGCCGGGAATCGATTCCATCTTGTCCACGGTGCCGCCCGTGAAGCCTAGACCTCTGCCGCTCATTTTAGCTACCTTTACGCCGCATGCCGCAGCAAGCGGTGCTACGATAAGTGTGGTCTTGTCGCCGACTCCGCCCGTAGAATGCTTGTCCACCTTTATGCCGTCTATGCCTGAAAGGTCCACCACATCGCCTGAAAGCTTCATTGCACGCGTAAGCGCATAGGTTTCGTCCATGTCCATGCCTCGCCAGAGGATGGCCATAAGGAGCGCTGAGGTCTGGTAATCGGGAATCGAGCCGTCCGTCACGCCCTTTACGAAATATTCTATTTCATCCCTTGTAAGGGCTCCGCCCTCACGCTTTTTCAGGATAATACCGTACATATCCATACATGTCGCCTCTTTTGAAATCCTTAGTTTTACTATTTCACAATTTCGCCCGCAAAGCTTTCACCGATTTCGGTTTTGGCTTCTATACCGAGCATGTCAAGAATGCTTGCTCCAATATCCGCGAAGGTTGAGCGAACGCCTAAGTTTACACCGCTTTTAACCTTAGCTCCGTATGCTACAAACGGAATGTATTCTCTGGTGTGATCCCAGCCGGTGTGGATAGGATCGTTGCCGTGGTCCGCGCATATCATCAGCACGTCGCCGTCCTTCATTGCGCCCATAATTTCAGGAAGCCTTGCATCGAACTCCTCGATTGCCCTGCCGTAGCCCTCGACATCACGTCTGTGGCCGTACTGGGAATCGAAGTCAACAAGATTTGTAAAGATGAAGCCCTCGAAATCTTCCTTTAAGGCTTCGATGGTCTTGTCAACGCCATCCATATTGTTGTCGGTGTGAACGCTCTTTGTAACGCCCTGTCCGTTAAAAATGTCGCTTATTTTGCCAACCGTGTAGCTTGTCATGCCGCTCTCGCTAACATAATCAAGCACCGTCTTGCCCGTAGGTGAAACGGCATAGTCGTGGCGCTGGCTTGTGCGTGTGCGCGTACCGTCGGCATTCTTCACGTAAGGTCTTGCGATTACTCTGCCGCAGGCAACATCGCCTACGAGCATCTTTCTCGCAATTTCACAGATTTCGTACAGCCTTTCGATAGGGATTACCGCTGTATTTGCGGCAATCTGGAAAACGCTGTCTGCCGAGGTATATACAATCGGGCATCCTGTCTTTTCGTGCTCCGGTCCGAGCTCTTCGATAATAGCTGTTCCGGAAGCTGTGCAGTTACCTAAGATTTTGCTGCCTATCGCCTTTTCGTATTCCTCGATAAAGCTCTTTGGGAATCCGTCAGGATAGGTCTTGAAAGGGATCTCTGTATAGAGTCCTGCGATTTCCCAGTGTCCGGTTATGGTATCCTTGCCGACCGACTTTTCGCCAAGCTTTGCAAAGGAGCCTATCGGTGCATCTACCTTGAAACGGCCGTCCGCCGCACCGTCGATATTAAAGAACCCGAGCTTTTTAAGATTCGGTAGCTTCAAATTCGGGTTGTGGTCCATTATATGACCGAGAGTATTTGCGCCCGCATCGCCGTACTTTGCGGCATCAGGCAGCTCGCCTATTCCAAGGCTGTCTGTAACGATTAGTGTCACTCTGTTTACTTTCTTCATCATTTCCACCTCTACTTTATTCTGATAGGTTTGGCATCGAGATAATCCAGTGAAATCAAACGATATTCCACACCATTATATATACCCTGCAGCCCCTTTGGCCACACATCCTTGCCGTGAAGATGTCCGTAGTACACGTTCCTTACACCATACCTTTCAAAGAGTTCGGTAAACCTGCTGGCATTGTGTCTTTCATCTGTCGGAGGGTAATGGAGCGCGCCGATTATATCGGTGTAGCCCGCTGTCTTTGCAGCCTCGAGCGACATTTCAAGCCTTAAGGCCTCGCGCCTGTATATCTTTTCATCCTGCTCCGTATAATCAGCAGCCCCCGGGCAAAGCCATCCGCGAGTGCCGCAAATTGCCGTGCCTTCCGCTGCGAAAAAAGTATTTTGCAGGAAGTACATATCATCATAAAGCTTATTAAGCTTTGATACGGATTGCCACCAGAGCTCGTGGTTGCCCTTTAGAAGTACCTTTTGCCCCGGGATATGGGAATGGACCCAATCAAGGTCCGCCATCGCCTCCTCCTGTTTTAAGGCCCAGGAGATATCTCCGGCAATCAGCACCGTATCTTCGTCATTTATCATTTCCCTGCAGCTTTCCTCAAGGCGCTCTGCGTGGTTAACCCAGCGCGGCCCGTAAATCTCCATGGGCTTTTCAACCCTCGGGTCAAAGGAAAGGTGCAAATCTGCTATGGCGAATATTGCCATCTTTCACCTCTTGTCTGCTTAGTTTATTTTATCTGCGGTCCGAACCAAACAGCTCCTCTGCGTCGGCCTCGGTCAGGTTCTGAACATCGCGCAGCTTTTGCCTGATCATATTGGTTCTGGTTACAACCAGTGCATCCAGCTCGCGCTGCGCCTGATCGATGCGCTCCTGAGTTTTTTCAAGGCCTGCGCCGAACTTGTCAAACTCGGTCTTTACCGCTCCGAGGACCGTCCAAACCTCGCTTGAATGCTTTTGAATCGCAAGTGTCCTAAAGCCCATCTGCAGGCTGTTAAGAAGTGCCGCCATGGTCGTAGGTCCTGCGATGCTCACCTTGTAGTCCCTTTGCAGAATCTCGACAAGGTTCCTGCGCACAACCTCGGCGTACAGCCCTTCGATTGGGAGGAACATTATCGCAAAGTCCGTGGTGTAAGGCGGACAGATGTACTTGTCGCGAATTGACTTTGCCTCCGCCTTTATGCGCGTTTCGAGCGCCTTGTAAGCCGTGTCAATCTCGGCCTGATTTCCACCATCGTACGCATCCGCAAGCCTTGCGTAGTAGTCAGCCGGAAACTTGGAGTCAATCGGCAGGTACACGCGGCCCTTGCCTTCGCCCGGCATGCTTATGGCATATTCCACTCTCTCGGCAGATCCCGGCACAACTGCGATATTTGTCTCGTACTGCTCCGGCGCCAGAATCTGTTCCAGTATGGCTCCGAGCTGAATCTCGCCAAGTATGCCCCTGGTCTTGACATTCGAAAGGATTTTGGAAAGGTCGCCCACACTGCCCGCGAGGCTCTGCATTTCGCCAAGGCCCTTGTGAAGCTCTTCGAGGCGTTCATCCAGGGTTCTGCGCAGATTTTCAATGCGCTGCTCTTCCTGCATCTGCCCCGATTGCAGCATCCTGCTCATATTTCTGTCGACATCGTCAGCCCGCCGCGAAAGCTCGCTTCGAGTATTTAAGAATAAGGCCAAAACTATTAAATTCATCAAAATCAGTGCCGTAAAGCCTGCTATGATTATGAGTTCCATTGAGTTTCCTTTATTAGTCTATGAGTCCCGACGGATGTGCGGTGTAGATGCGTATACCCATATCTTTGAGCTCTGAAAGAGGTCCGTTTAGATCGCTTTCGTTTATTACAAGCGCCCATATAGGGTTCGCCTCTATGAACTTCTTTATGTCTGAAACGCTGCCGCCACAGGCCGAAGCATCAAGGAACAGGTCATATCTGCCCGTTACATCGGTCGTCTCGGATGCGTAAAAACGAATCTGCCGCCCGAGCTTGACACCGTCATCGCCCATGTTACCAAAGAGGAGCCTTACATTGTCGAGGCTGTCGATTCTCTCGCCGGTGAGTCTAAAGGTAAGGCGCGTATCATCATGCGTCCTGAACCATTCGAGAATTTGATATTCATCGAGCACGAGCGCTCCCGTATCCTCGTTTACCGTATATATGTCCTCTGCTCCGACACCCTTTACAGGATTTCCGTTGCGGTCAAACACGCCCTCTCTCTCCTGCCACTTTACGGTCAGCACTATGTCGCGGACGCCCGCACTGTAGCTCTCATCAAGCGCCTCAATGCTTCCGCTTCCTACAAGGCTCTCGTTCGGATAGCCTGCAACGGCGATTGATTTTGGATAATCCTCGTTCTTCTTTTCGCTCTTTTCACCCAGATAAATCAGGCGGAGCGAATCGTTTTTCAAAAGGTATTCGCACGTACCTATGAGCTGCATGCACCTTTGATAGTATTCGTAAAGGCCGTCGAGAGGTACCGGCTCGTATGTATCCACATTCCATGCACTGCCGTGGTCGAATATACCGTCGAGCGCGATTTCGTACATCACATCACCCAGGATAAAGCTGCCCTTCTTAACAAAGGTCTGCTCTGCGACAAAGCCCTCGCCCGGCGCAAACATATTGTGGCCGAAATACAGCGTGTCGAGTTCTTCCCAGCCCAGAAGATAAGCCATAGTCGGCAGGATGTCGAGCTGGCCGCACGCCTTTGTAATCGCGCCGTCACAGCCCATATTAACTCCCGGAACATGAATGATGCAAGGCACGTTTAACAGCTCGCTGTCGTAATATTTGTCGGTCCCAAGCAGCCCGCACATAGCATCATCGATTTCCGCGCCGTGCGTAAGTCCCGCATGGTCGCCGTAAATTACGAATATGCTGTTGTCGTAAAGTCCCAGATCCTGAAGCTTTTGCAGGAACTGGCCTATCGAATAGTCAAGGTACGCTACGCTCTGGAGATAGTTTCCTACCGTTGTGTCCTTTAATTCCTTGCCGACCTTTATGAACTGGTATTTGTCGAGCATCTTGAAAGGATTATGGTTCGAGAGTGTATTCACGAAAGCGTAATACGGCTCCTGCATGTTTTCCTTTATGAGGTCGCCCGTCTGCGCAAAGAAGTCCGAATCCGGCAGGCCCCAGCCCATCCATTCGGTCATCTCGTAGTCGCCGCCCTGACCCTTTAAGCCGCCGAAATATCTGTCGAAGCCGAGGTTAGGATATGCAGTTTCGCGTGACCAGTAATTTCTGTCCTCAAAGGCGTGGAAGACCGCGGTGCTGTAGCCCTTTTCGCCGAGCAGCACAGGGAAGCCTCTGAAATAATCGGTATGTCCGTAAACCTCATAGGTATAGGACAGCACCGTACCGTAAATCGAATTGTTTGCGGCAAACTCGGCATCCGAGGTATTGCCACTGCCGACCTGCTGATAGAAGTGGTCGAAATATGCAGTATCCTCGCGCCCGATTAAGGCATTTAAGTTCGGAGTAAGCTCCTGGCCGTTATATTCCATGCCGATTACAAAATCCATAAAGGATTCGAGCTGGATAAAGATAACGTTTCTGCCCTTGGCTGCGCCAAAGAGAGGTCCATCCTTTTCCTCTGCGTAGGAATCTGTGAAATAATCGAGATTCCCGTCGCTAATACCGCCGCGCGCCGTTAAAATATCATGTATGTGGTAGTTAAAAAACTCCTGGTTTCTGATAGAAAGCGAAAAGTCGCTGAAGGTCGAGGTGCCGATGATAATCAAGATAATCAGCACAAATGCGAGGAGGCGGATAAGTACCTGGTGTCTGCCGTCACGGCGCTTTTCGCGCTTTTCGCATTCTGCACGCTCCGCCTCAGTAGGTCGCGTTGGAGCCGCAGGCTCTGTATCCCGCGTGAGAGCCGCAGGCTCTGCGCAGCACGGCTGCGCCACCGTGATTTTATCGAAAATCACGGTGCACGCGGCATCTACCCGTCCGCACCAGGCTATAAAGCTCTGGCACGCACGAACGATTGCTGCTTCACGTGGAGGTTTATAGGCGTAAGTGACTTTCTGCTCTTCAAGCTGAGCCTTTGGATCAAAGTCATCTGCAAGCTCGTAGCCCTTTGAAATACGCCATCTGTGCAGAACATTGTCTGCAATTATATAGGCTATGATGATCAGCGCATCCGCAATCATCAGGTAATTCGACGGCTTCATCACCTCTTCGATACATTCGGTGATGGTTCCGACCATTCCTGCCGCACCGAGCATGGTTACCGACAGGTATTTGCCGAAATAGCTGTAATATGTCACATCCGCGAACATTAGGCCTGAAAGCAGCAGGTATACAAATGCCGCAAGTCCGCGTTTTTTACCAAAAATGCTGAAAAATATCCCCGTTAAAAAGACGCTTATCATAACTACTATCGAAAAGTATGAATTAACGTCCATTTTGAAATAAAAAAAGAAATATTTTGCGATTACGAAAATCGCCAAAATCAGTATAATTTTTTTCTCTGCGATAATTTGCTTAAAATTCTCCATAACACTATTATTATACTAAATGAAAGGCAATATTCGCAAGACTTTTCTTGCCATATCCGCCTCGCTTGTATTATAATAAAAAAGTGCCTTACGGCAGATAAAAAAAGGGAAAGATAGGGAGACTTAAAAGCAATGAAAAAAAGACGAATTTTTATAATATTACTCGCCGCAATTCTGTTTGTTCTGCCATGTGCCGCTACACTTTCGGCAGATTCGTACGACGATTACACGATATATATGGACGGCAAAAAGATAAGCGAGACGGGCTATTACGTCAAGGGGAATGTCTACCTGCCGGTTACAATGATCGGAACCTATTGTAATAACGCCGGTGTGAGCCTCGATACCGCAGGCAAGCAGCTCCTTATAGATATTTCACAGGAACGCCTGATGCTCGCGGATGATACAATAACAAACTTTGTGAAAGCGAATGCGGGCATCCTCACAATTCCGCTTAAAAGCTTAAACGGAAATCTGTGCTTTTCGCTTAACGTCATGTCACAGTTTTTCAAACTGGACTACAGCGTTTCGGGAAAGAAAATCAAATTAAAGGCTCTGACGGGAAAGGAAACCATCGCAAGAGTAAACGGTAGTAACGTAGTTGCAGTGCCTTCGCTCGATTCTACCTCGGCTGAGCGCATCAGCCTCACAAACGGCGAGCGCGTCTACATCGAGGGCCAAACCGACAACTACTACATAATAAAGGACTACGACGACAACACCTATTATGTTCTCTCCGGCAACATCAAAACCGAAGATATAGACCTGTCACAGGTTGATTTCTACGCAGCCAAAAAGACAAAGTTTGTGAGAAAAGCAAACGACAAAATAAATCTTGTTTGGCAATATGTAAGCGATGTTACACCGGAATCTCCGGTTAAATATGCGGGGATAGATATTCTCTCCCCTACCTGGTTCCGCCTAAAGGTTAATGACGGCGGAAACGTCACAAACAGCGGCGACAAGGGCTATACGGACAAAGCTCACGCTTCAGGCTATATGGTCTGGGCAACGATAACAAACAACATGAGTGCGAGCGGCTCCACAAAATTTACGACCGCAATGTTTAACGACAGCGCAATCGAAAACAGAGCAATCGCACAGTACATTCTCTATTCCCTCATCTATGATGTGGACGGGATCAACATCGATTTCGAGGATGTGGTCGATGACGACCGCGACGGACTCACGGCATTTACCAAAAAGATGCGCAGCTACACCGAGCGCCAAGGCCTGTGCCTGTCAATTGACACTCTTGTTCCTGCATCCTGGACCGTAGAATACGACCGCAAGGCGCTTTCAAAGTATGTCGATTACTTAGCCGTAATGACCTATGACGAGCACTATAGCGGAAGCAAGACCGCAGGCTCAATTGCCTCCCTTCCTTGGGTTGAAAAGGCCGTAAAGGGCTGCCTCGATGAAGGCGTTCCGGAAAGCAAGCTCCTGATGGGTATTCCTCTCTACACCAGAATCTGGATTGTGGACGAATCCGGCAACATCGTTTCAAAGTCATCAGCAACAATGGCCACTGCACAAAACAGCATAAAGATAAACAATGCGACAGTTACATATCTTGACAGCGCAGGCCAGAATTATGCCGAATACACCACGGACAAGGGTACGGCAAAGATTTGGCTCGAGGACAGCACATCAATTCAGAACAGACTGAATCTGATAAATGAATATGGCCTCGCAGGCAGCGCATGCTGGCAGTACTCACAGGGCACGAGCGATATCTGGAATCTGTTCAGATAGTATAAAAAATCCCCGAGGTTTACCTCGGGGATTTATTTTGCCTTTAGCCCTTTCGGGCTACCATTTTAGTATTTGTCGTTATCGTCAAAGTCAAGAGTGATAACTACATCTTCAGGCTTTGAAGCCGCTGCAGGCTTTGGCAATTCTGCAGGAGCGCTGTAAGCTTTGCTGCTCGCGCCGCCCTTGTCAATGGAGAATGCCGCAACCATCTTCTTAAGCATGTCAGCCTGTCCGTAGAGTTCTTCGGAGGATGCCGCAGATTCTTCAGCTGTAGCGGAGTTGCTCTGTACAACCTGGGATACCTGCTCGATACCCTTGTTAACCTCGTTGATTCCGACTGCCTGTTCACCGGATGCGCTTGCGATACGGTCAACCAGGTCTGCGGTCTTGCCGATACCTTCAACGATTTCTGCGAGAGCCTCTGCGGTCTCGTTTGCAATCTTTGTGCCTGCATTAACCTTTGCAACGGAGCCTTCGATGAGAGCTGTTGTCTCGGAAGCAGCCTCTGCGGATTTTGCTGCGAGGCTTCTTACCTCGTCAGCTACAACTGCGAAGCCCTTGCCGTGTACGCCCGCTCTTGCTGCCTCTACGGCTGCATTCAGAGCCAGGATGTTTGTCTGGAACGCGATATCGTCGATAACCTTGATGATCTTGCTGATGTTTGCGGAGGACTCGTTGATTTCTTCCATGGATACCAACATGTCCTTCATCTGGCTGTCGCCGCGCTCTGCACTGGTCTTTACACCGCTTGCAAGTCTGCTTGCCTCACGTGCGTTTTCAGCATTGTGTGAAGTCTGGTTAGCAATGTCGCTGACTGTAGCTGTGAGCTGCTCGATAGCACTTGCCTGCTGAGTGGAGCCGTTTGCGAGAGTCTGTGCAGCATCGGAGAGCTGTCTTGAACCGTTCGCAACCTGCTGTGAAGAGTCGTTCAAGCCCTTCATTACATCGCGGAGCTTGTAAGTGATGCTGTTTGTAGCATCCTTGATTGCAGTAAAGTCGCCGAGGTACTTGCTCTCGTCGGCATTTACTGTAAGGTCGCCGTTCGCAATAGCGGTAAGTACTCTTGAGATATCTTCGATTACAGCACGGAGCTGAGTGATTGTGTTGTTTAATGCATCCTTTGTCTGTGCGTGGCCACCCTTGTAATCGCCGGTAACCATGTGCTGCAGGTTTCCGCGAGCCACATCCTGAAGTACGAGGAGTGTCTCGGAAATAGGTGCGAGGATTGCTTCAACTGTGGAGTTGATGCCTGCAACTACTGTTGCGTATTCACCCTCGTGTGCCGCTACATCGATTCTCGATGAGAGGTCACCTGCAACGGCTGCATCTGACATAGCCTTTGTATCTTCGATAAGCTTGCCGACTGCACTTGCCACTTCGCTGAGTGATGCGTCGATGAGCTTGAACTGATCTGCAGCTGCCTGAGTGTATTCGTCAGGAACCTGAGCGGATTCAATGAACTCGAACTTACCGCGAGCCAGGTTACCGAGGTTACCCTGCAGTCTGTTGATTTCGTTCTCGGAGAACTTGTTGGAACGGAGAATCGAAGTGAGATCCTGCCATGTTCCTACATAGCCAACGCCGTTTCCTGCAATATCCTTTAATACAGCTGTTGTCTGCTGATATGACTTATCCTGGAATTCCATTCTGGTTTCGGCATTTCCACGGTTGAACTCGTCTATACCGTTGATGTTTGTGCCTTCCATGTGGCATCTCTTTCCGTAGATGTCTTCCTTCTTGGAAACTGCCGGATTTGCACTGCGCATCTGGTTGAAGAATGCGGTATTAACAAGCGTCCAGTTCTGGTTGTTATCCATAACCTGAACAGGGAGCGGAATGGAGTTGATGATGTTTTCGTACCAAGCGGTCTTTTCAACAACTTCATCCAGAGTCTGGTTGATACCGGATACGATCTTTTCGAATTCGCCGCGGTAATTTGCAACGTCTACTCTCTTTGTATAGTCGCCGCCAACTGCTGCGGAAACCATGCCCTGAGTATCGCCTACCAGATTCTTTAATGTATTTACGCTGGATTTCAGGGATTCGATAATCTTTATATAATCGCCTTGAGCCTCGTGGCTGACTTCAGGAAGCTGGCCATCGCCGAGCTTTGTGATAACATCACTGAATACATCAACCTCTGCCATGATGGCATCGATTGTGCTGTTGAAGCCGTCGATGATCTGCTTGTAACCACCGTTGAACTTGTCGCTGTTTCCTCTGAATGCCGTATTTCCGAGGATAGCGTTCTGAGTAAGCTCTGCTGTCTCGTTGATGAGAGCATTGATGGTACCTACTACCTTCTTTAATGCTACGTTCAAAAGGTCAGCGTCGGATCTTACATCCACCTCTATGTCTGTCTGACCGTTAGCCAGCTTTTCGAGGCTTTCGGCCTGTTTCTTGTTGTTCTCAACTACTTCTGCAAACGCATTGATCATTTGGTCGACTTCGTCCTTTTCAACCTCTCTGCGTTCACAGTCTATGTTTACATCACCCTGTGCCAGCTGTCTTGCAGCAACAACGAGCTTGTTGATAGGTCTTATAACCATACCGATTACGATGTAAACCGCAACCATGATGAAGATGAGTGCAACAGCAAGGATGATAATCATCCACATTGTAACGTTTCTTGTTGTTGCATAAGCCTCTTTTTCGGTCATGCAGGTGATGAGCGTCCAGTTCGGTCCCTCTACATTTGTAAGTGTACCTACATAATCTGTACCGTCCATCTCGAAGTTTACGATATCGCCGTTTTCACCGTTTGCGATCATGTCAAGACCTTCTTCGGAAAGACCGATTTCGGTGTATGGCTTGTCCACATATTCTTCGTTTGGATGATAGAACATTGTGCCATCAGGCAGAACTACCATTACAAATCCGGTTTCGCCGATTTTTGCATTTGCAAAGATTGCCTGTGCATCATCGAGCGTAAGGTCGATACCTACCGCAGCAATCGGTGTGCCGTCGCGCATCATAGGTGCCGAAATTGTTGTTACCTTTGCACCTGTAATGGCATCAACATATGGTGACATGTAGCACACATTACCGTTTAATGCGGTCGCTGCCCACTCTCTTTCCTTTACCATGATGTCAATGCCGGCATTGTTCATCGTGATACCGCCGTTAAGCACAAGGTCGTTTGCAACGATACCTCCAATATAGCTCTGCATGATTGACGGATAGAGAGCTGTCTGCGCATCTATCGTCGCCAGAACTTCACTGAATGCAGGATAATTCTCGTACCATGTCCCATTTTGAATGCTATCCATTACCATTTCCTGAGCGTCTTCGTTTGCAGCTAAGAGCTGACACCACTCAAGATAATCATGGAAAAATACTTCAATCTGATAATCAACCTTGTCCGCTTCGAGCTGTATCTGATTGTTCATTGTTGCTTCAACACGGCTGTTCAAGCTGAATCTCAATACAAATACCGCAAGGACAAAGATGATAATGATAGGAATACCTAACCAAAGTATTAATTCCCTTTTTAAACCTTTCACTTTCACTTTTCCTCCTTGAAATCTAATGTAATCATTGATGTTACAATTATACTCGCTATCTTTTTAAACATCAAGCAAAACTTATAATATTCTGAAAAAAATAATTTTACGAAACTTTAAAAAATTTTATTCTTTGAGCTGTCCCTGAGTTTTCCGATTGCATAATATATTTCGCCGCTTTCAAAACCCTGCGTCTGAAGCCGTCTGCCAACCTTTGCGATAAGCTTTTCGTCTATCTCCTTGCCTGAGGCAATGCTTTGTGCCTGCTCAAGCGCCCGCTCACGCCCACTGTCCTCCGTAAGCTGCCCTTCTTCGGCAAGCTCGTAGACTGCGTCCTCCACCACGAAGCTGTCTATTCCCTTTCGCCTGAGCTCATCGCGAATCCTGCGCATGCCCCTGCCCTTTGCCAGAGCAAACTCGATGTAGCGCACCGCGAATCCGTGGTCGTCAAGGTAATGTGCCTCATTAAGCTTTTGCACAGCCTCATCGATTTCATCCTCTTCATAGCCCTTTTCGAAAAGTTTGTCCCTTACCTCTGCTTCGGTACGCTCCATGCGGCTCAAATAATCGCATGCCGCATCGAATGCGGATCTTTTCTCTTTAGTACTCAAATCTGTCACCTGCCGTTGCCGGAATGCATCTGTCACCGAGCTTTGTCACCATGTAGCAAATCGCCGGCATACCCGAGCAGTGCACAGGCATAACGATTCCGTCAAACGAATCCTCTATCTCCTTTACAACTCTCTGTATCTCGGCAAGCGGGCTGATGCAAAGATGCATGCCTGCCACAAAGACCTTTACTTCCTCGCCCGGGAACAGTTCCTGCGCACATTTAAGTGCTGCAAGCGCACCTCTGTGACAGCATCCCGCAAATACGTAAACGCCCCTGCTTTCGCCCTTCGCGTCGCGGTCGCGAATCGCCAGAATCTGCTCGTGCTCAAGCTCATCCTTTACATAGTTGTTTTCGGATAGCTTTTCGTAGAAAACCTCCTGCATAACATGCCCCGGCAGCATCGGAACGGTGCCCGAGATTACGATGTCGTCGGTAATCCATTTCGGTCCTTCGGTATATTCTATGCGGGATTTGATTTTTTTCATTTCATCGGCGCTCCACTCGATTGAGCACGGCCATGAATCCATGATGCCGTCCTCCGAGCCGTATACCTCACCGAACGCCTTTTTATGAATGTAAATCGGCGCATGACTGTTCACGCGGATAAACTCCGGAAATCCGTTTGTGTGGTCGTAATGCCCATGGCTTACCATCGCAAAATCCACCGCAGAAAGATCAATTCCCATGCGCTCGGCATTTTCCCTGTAGAGCACCTCCGACGCACCGGCATCGAAAAGAATCTTCTTTCCGCCCGCTTCGATGTATATTGACAGGCCCCACTCCGCCTTTATGTGGGAATGTCCCGATTTATTCTCCGACAAGAATGCAAATTTTATCATTTTCTGTTTCCTTTCTGCACACAACGCATATATAACCATCGCCCACGGAACACTCCGTGAATGCAACCTCTTCACCGCATAAGCTGAGCTTTTCAGCCGGCTCACCGTTTTCGTCAAGAACCGAAAATGTGTCAAAGCCGGTCTCCGAAAAGCCGCGGCCGGTATATTTCACATAAGCCTCCTTGCGGCACCATATTCTGAAAAACGCCTTGCAAAGACCCGCATCATCGCCTTCCTCGCCACCGGCGTCCAAAAAGCCTTTCAGATATTCCGCCTCGGCGGAGGTGAAAAATCGCTCCGCTATTTCAAAGTACTTCGCCTCGCGCTTTCCCTGTATATCGAGGCCGACAGGCCCCTCTTCATCGTTTTCCGCAGCCGCGCAGCCCCAAAGCCAAGTGCCGGCTTTGGCATTCTTTCGGCTTCCCGTATGGCTTATCGAAAACTGCGGCCCACTCTCAAAGTATGGCTTGCCCTGCGGTGTTAAGCGCAGCTCTTCCGCGCGGCGGCCCGGCAGGACCTTCAAAAGGAGGCTGTGCGAAAGTTCGGTGCTTATCGGGGCATCGCTCCTGTACAAATGTAATTTCATTTTTTTCTCTCTGTTTCCCGGGTAGATATACCGGGCAGACATAAAAAATGCCTCGGCTTAAACCAAGGCATAAATTTTATTTTTCCTTTAACCTGTCTATGATACGTTGATATCCGTCCGCACCGTAAACCAGACATTTATTTATTCGGCTGATTGTAGCGGTAGATGCCTTGGTGGCTGCCTCTATTTCAGCATAGGTCTTTTTCTCCGAAAGGAGTTTCGCCACCTGCCATCTCTGTGCCAT
>JAEEGU010000170.1 GCA_016280485.1 Bacillota bacterium
AGCCGCAGTTTGCCAAGTCTGCGTTAAAAATGGCACGTTAAATACAAACGCTAAAAATAACACTAATTACGCATTAGCAGCATAGTTCTGCGCCGCGCACAGCGGTAGCGTGGTCGGCCCTCATTCACCCGTAGGTGAGGGACCCGGCCTCGACATACGGGAAAACTCTGTGTGAGTTCTCGGTAGCACAGGGGACCTACGAGATAGCAAAGCCTCTAGCCTGCCTATGGGCGACCGGCAATGCGAAACAAAAAATCACAGGCTGCGCTCGGAGAAATTCTTTTGGAATTACTTTCGGACATGGGTTCGATTCCCATCACCTTCACCAGTTAAAAGACTGTCGGATTAGCGGCAGTCTTTTTTTAAATAAAATCAAGGAATACATTGAAAAACACCGAAAAACAATATAAAATAGGGATATGAAAAAAGTAATCACTTGGTACAAAAAGAATTTCGTTCTTCCGGACGCGATTAAGAAAAAGGTTGCAATCGCAAATGCAAAGGCTGCAATCTTCGTTTTCGTGCCTCTTTTTCTGTTCGCCGTTGTGAATCTTATGTTCAGCCCGATTGTAGTTGGCGTTCTGGTTCGTGAGATTTATTTCGGGGGCCTGGCATTCCTAAGTCTGGTCGGGGCATGTCACGCGCTGCTGGTCATGACTGTTGACAAATCGCCGCACATTATTCGCGACAGCGTCGGGATTTATGCCATGGTTGTGGCAATGGCATTTAGCGTGTACGATATGTTTACATCTTCTGAGATGGTAAACGGACTCCTCGTACTGGCCATAACCTGCCTGCTTACAATAGTAATCATACGCGTGGAGCCTACGGTGTTCACCGCATTTATCATAATTGTGGCGATTATCATGCTGCCGCGCCTCTATAACGAATACGGCAGTGACCTTTTCCTAGACGCGATACTTATCTTTGTTATCTGCATACTGCTGGCATATCTTGAGCGTAAACGTTTTATCCGTTCAAAGCGTCAGGAACAGCGTCTGATTTTTGCCACCCGAAAGGCGAGAGAGGCAGACCGTGCAAAGTCCTCCTTCCTCGCGAGGATGAGCCACGAGATTCGTTCACCGATTAATGCGGTGCTCGGTCTCGACGAAATGATTATGCGTGAGACCAAGGAAGATGGCACACGCGAATACGCAAAGCAGATACAGTCTTCGAGCCGCACGCTTTTATCGGTAATAAACGATGTGCTTGATTTTTCAAGGATAGAATCCGGAAAGATGGAGCTCTACCCGGTAGAGTTCGATACACCGACAATCTTGAACGACCTTTACAATATGATAGTGCCTCGAGGCGAGGACAAAGGTCTTGAAATGATTCTCAACGTAAACCCGGATCTACCGAATGTTCTCTACGGTGACGAGGTTCGCATCAGACAGGTGATGCTGAATATACTTACAAACGCCGTGAAATATACCGACCATGGCAGTGTTACGACTGACATAGATTTTTCAAAGGTGGACGAAGACCACGTCAATATCTCGATAAAGGTTACCGACACCGGCCGCGGAATCAGGGAAGAGGATATGGCGGCGCTGATAAATCCTTACACCAGACTCGATGAACAGCAAAACTTAAATATCGAGGGCACGGGCCTTGGGATCAGCATATGCTTACAACTTTTGAAGCTGATGAACTCGGAGCTAAAGGTGGACAGCGTTTACGGACAGGGAAGCTGCTTCTACTTTGACCTCCTGCTCGAGGTACGAGACTGGAGCCCTATAAGCGATTTTAGCGGCACCATCAAGCAGCAGGCAGCGGAGAGAGTGAGTAGGGACGTCTACCGCGTAAGCTTCAATGCACCGCAGGCAAAAGTTCTTGCGGTTGACGATATTCCGATTAACCTTACGGTATTCACAAGTCTCCTTAAGGAAACCAAAATGCAGATAGACACTGCGCTTTCGGGCATTGACTGCCTTGCAAAGGCTGCGCAGACAAAATATGATATAATCTTTCTCGATCACATGATGCCGGATATGGACGGCATGGAAACCATGTACCGGCTGCGTACTGATGACGATATGGACTACAAGGAAACGCCAATAATCGTGGTCACGGCAAACGCAATATCCGGAATGAGAGAGAACTACCTTCGCGAGGGCTTTACCGACTATATTTCAAAGCCTATAGACACGGCAAAGCTCGAACGCATGATTATTCAGTACCTGCCAAAGGAAAAGGTAACCATCTGCGAGGATGCGGTAGCAGATCCAAAGCACGAGGTTACAGCAGAGGACTTCATTTACGACATAGTGCGTGAAGGCGGAGAGTTCGAATGCGAGGAAGCGGCGGGCCTTCTGGGCGGTTCCGAGCTCTATGCAAAGGTCTTCCGCGAGTTCTCAGACACAGTCGGCTACCGGTCGGAGCGCATAGAAAAGCTGCTGTCGGCAGGTGACATACACAATTTCACCATTGAGGTGCACGCGCTAAAGAGCGCAGCGCGCATGATCGGCGCAATGTCACTTTCCGAGCACGCAAAGACGCTCGAGGAATGCGGTAAAAACGGTGAGATTGGAATTATATTCTCCGGGGCGAGCGAGCTTCTTACAGAGTACCGTGGGCTCGGCGAAAAGATGACCGCCATACTTGAAAGCGCGGAAGAGAGGTTCCGCAAGCTGCGCGGGATCGAAGAAAAGCCGTTTATGCAGGAAGCTGAAGTGGCAGATGGCCTTCGCGTAATAAGCGAAGCGGTCGAGGTCTTTGACTACGACGTGGCAAAGGCGGTTATGGACAGCTTTGCGGAGCACGAGCTGCCGGAAAGCTTTGGGCCTACATACAAAAAGCTGAAGGTTGGTATGGCCGAGGTTGCCAGGGAATCCATCCTGAATATTGTTAGTGAATATTTGAAAGAGTTGAACGAGGAATAAGATGAGCTACAAAGTTGCATTTATAAGTGCCACAAAATCGTTTATATTGGATGCGGTCGCAAAGGGCCTGAGGGACGAACATGTCGAAGCCTTTATGTATGACATGTCTCCAAAGGAAATAGAATCTTTAAGCGGTCAAAAGATGATATTGTTTCTGTCTCTTGACGAACTGGCGGCTCAAAACAAGGTTGCGCTTGAACTAATTAATGAAATCTGCCTGAATGAGAAGCTGCCGCTTTACATAATGGGCTACAGCGACCAGATTGCCGCGGCGCGCACCTACTTAAGCGACAAGGCGGTAACAGGTGAATACAGACGCCCGATTAACACAAAGAATGTGGTGGAGGGACTGATGGCAGGGCTTGGCCTTGCAGAGCTTCGCGCAAAGAAAAAGATCATCCTTCTGGTGGACGATTCGGGTCAGGTGCTTCACACATTCAAGGAAATTCTGGAGCCGACATATACGGTTTATATGTGCAACTCAGGGCGTGAGGCGCTTACCTTCCTGCGCGGGCGCAAGCCGGATCTCATTCTCCTCGACCATGAAATGCCGGGGCTTTCGGGACCGGAGACCCTTGCAAAGATACACGAAAATCCGAGCATTGCAAACATTCCGGTAATGTTTTTGACGGGAAAGAGCGACAAGGACAGCGTAATGAGCGCGGCGAGCCAGGCACCTCAGGGGTACCTCCTCAAAACCATGAGCGCTACGCAGATTATGGAAAGAATTGCGGAGTTCTTTGATGCGCAGTACAGGATTCCACAGATGAGCGACAAGTAGTGCATACAAAAAAAATACCAAAATGCAGTGATTAGTTTAACAATTTGCTGCCCTTATAATGTATAATATGTGCAGGTGTGTCAACGCACCTGCATTTTCTGTCAGTAAAATATCGGTTTAGGAGGAATTACCTATGTTTGACAAGCAAGAAATTGCTTTGATTGCTGAAGCAAAAAAGGAATGGGAAGAAAGCGTCTTGGCCAAGTCACTGGCAAAGGCTCCCGAAAGTAAAGAGGTTTTCAGAACCGGCTCCGGAGATGTCATCAACAGACTCTACACACCGGAGGATATTAAAGATGTTGACTATAAATCTGAAATAGGTTTCCCTGGACAGTATCCGTTCACCAGAGGCTATCAGCCTACAATGTACAGAGGTCGTAACTGGACCATGAGAATGTACGCCGGCTTCGCTACTGCCGAGGAATCCAATGAAAGATATAAATACCTGGTAGAGCAGGGTTCAACAGGCCTTTCTGTTGCATTCGACCTGCCTACACAGATTGGTTACGATTCCGACCACCCACTTTCGGAGGGTGAGGTTGGAAAGGTAGGCGTAGCTATCGACTCGCTTGCCGATATGGAGATACTCTTTAACGGCATTCCGCTCGACAAGGTATCTACTTCCATGACAATCAACGCACCGGCATCGGTACTCCTTGCAATGTACATTGCGGTTGCCGAAAAGCAGGGCGTTACCCCGGACAAGCTCCGCGGTACAATTCAGAACGACGTACTCAAGGAATACATCGCTCGCGGAACATACATCTTCCCGACCGAGCCTTCCATGAGACTCATCACAAATATCTTTGAATACTGCACAAAGAACGTACCGCAGTGGAACACGATTTCCATTTCCGGTTACCATATCAGAGAAGCAGGCTCGACTGCCGCACAGGAAGTCGGCTTCACGCTTGCAGACGGTATCGCTTATGTTGAAGCAGCCATCAAGGCAGGCCTCAATGTAGACGATTTCGCACCTCGTCTTTCGTTCTTCTTCAACGCACATCTCGACGTGCTCGAAGAGGTTGCAAAGTACAGAGCTGCTCGTCGCCTCTGGGCAAAGATCATGAAGGAAAGATTCGGCGCAAAGAAAGAAAAGTCAATGATGCTGAAGTTCCACACGCAGACTGCCGGCTGCACACTTACAGCGCAGCAGCCAAACAACAACATCATTCGTGTTGCTATGCAGACTCTTGCGGCAGTTATGGGCGGCACTCAGTCACTGCACACAAACTCGCGTGACGAAGCACTTGCACTTCCTACAACTGAATCCGTAACAATCGCGCTCCGTACTCAGCAGATCGTTGCTTACGAATCGGGCGTTACAAGAACTGTCGATCCGCTCGCAGGCTCCTACTATGTAGAGGCAAAGACAAAGCAGATCGAAGAAGAGGCTATGGCTTACATCAAAAAGATTGATGAGCTCGGCGGCGCTACAAGAGCAATCGACCTCGGATATATCCAGCAGGAAATCTCCGATTCCGCATACAAATATCAGATGGAAATCGAATCCGGCGAAAGAATCGTTGTCGGCGTAAACAAGTTCCAGGTTGAAGAAGAGCCACCTAAGGGACTCCTCCGCGTAGACCCATCCGTTGGCGAAATGCAGAAAAAGAAGATTCAGGATGTTAAGGCAAAGAGAAATAACGCAGCCGTTACCGAAAAGCTCGAAGCACTCAGAAAGGCTTGCGAAGGTACCGAAAACGTTATGCCGTTCATTCTTGATGCTGTCAGAGAATACGCTACACTCGGCGAAATCTGCGGCGTAATGAGAGAAGTATTCGGCGAATACGAACAGTCTGTATTATTATAAAGCAGGACTTTAGGAGGAATTAAAATGGAAAAGCCTATCAGAGTATTGGTTGCAAAGCCGGGTCTTGACGGTCACGACAGAGGCGCAAAGCTTATCGCGAGAGCATTAAGAGACGCCGGCATGGAAGTTATTTATACAGGACTCAGACAGTCACCGGAACAGATCGTTGCGGCAGCTATTCAGGAAGACGTTGACGTAATCGGTATGTCGATTCTCTCCGGCGCGCACAACCACCTTCTCCCAAAGGTAGTTGAGCTCTTAAAGGCGCAGGGTGCGGATGACATCCTCGTATTCGGCGGTGGCGTTATTCCGGAGGATGATATTCCGGGATTAAAGGCACAGGGTATCGCAGAGGTATTCACACCGGGTACAACCACAACCGAGACTATTGAGTTCATAAAGAACAACGTAAAGAGACACTAATAAAGCTTTAGGTCAGGGGTAATGCGAGAGCACTATCCCCGACCTGTTTTTTTGAGAAAGGTAACGTAAAGTGAGCGAATTAATCGAAAAGCTTCTGGCAGGCGACAAGCGTGCGGTGGCTCGTGCCATCACAGCTATCGAGAATTACGAAGACGAAACGGAAGCTATCATAAAAGAGATTCACAAATACACGGGCAACGCGCATGTAATAGGTATTACCGGGCCTCCGGGAGCCGGTAAGAGTACGCTTACGGACAAAATCGTGAAAAACCTGATTGCAAAGGGCAAAAAGGTCGGGATCATTGCAGTCGACCCAACCAGCCCTTATTCGGGCGGGTCGATCCTGGGCGATAGAATCCGTATGCAGGACCTCGCGCTCGAACCGAATGTGTTTATTCGCTCGATGGGAACCAGAGGCTACCTGGGCGGGCTTTCAAAGGCTACGCACAATGCGGTAAAGGTGCTTGACGCTTCGGGTGTTGACTATATCTTTATCGAAACGGTCGGTGTAGGCCAGTCCGAGGTAGATATAGTAAAGACCGCAGATACGGTTTTGATGGTTATGGTACCGGGCCTGGGAGACGATATTCAGTCGATAAAGGCGGGCGTTATGGAAATCGGCGACATTTTCGTCGTAAACAAGGCGGACCTTTTCGGCGCGCCGCGTACAGCGACTGAGATTAACATGATGCTCGACCTTAATCAGAATATGAAGAGGAGACCTCCTGTACTGCTCGCAACGGCAGGCAAGAACGAGGGCATCGACGAGCTCGTGGACGAGCTTGAAAAGCACCGCGAGTATCTTAACGAAACAGGGGAGCTTACCGAGCGCCGCCTTAACAATACGCGTATGGAAGTAATAGAGCTCATCGAAAGCGAGCTGCGTAAAATCGTAATCAACCATACGGAGGAAGAAGGCCGCATGAAAAAGTGCGTAGAGGATATCCTCGCAAAGAGCACGGATATATATACGGTGCGCGACGAATTCCTTAAATCCATTCGCGGGTAAAAAGTATTAACTTGGACAGTAATTGCCTATCGGCAATAAACGATAAATATTGAAAATACAATAAATGGAGGACAATAGTATGAATCTTACAAGAGTAGACCATGTTGGTATCGCAGTAGAAAATTTAGATGAGGCGCTGAAGTTTTATGAGGGCGTGCTCGGACTGAAGTCAACAGGAAAAGAAGTAGTTGAGGAACAGAAAGTAACAGTAGCGTTCCTG
>JAEEGU010000171.1 GCA_016280485.1 Bacillota bacterium
ACGCCGCCAGCGTTCATCCTGAGCCAGGATCAAACTCTCAATTAAATGGTATCTTAACCTCCGGCAAGCCGGAAGATAAAATCGAGTTTTACTAACTCATCATGAACGCATCTGCGTTCAAAATTATTTGTTAAAGAAATTGTACGTGAACTAAGTTAGTTCTTACCAATCATGATTGATTGTGTGTGTACATAGTCTTTTCTTAGACTAAATTTCTACACTATGAAGTTGTCAATGTTCATGAACCTTTCGGTTCCGTTCGCTTACTGCGAACATTCTTATATTACTCTTTTTCAGGTAATATGTCAACACCTTTTTTAATCTTTTTTGAAACTTTTTTAGCGAGCTCCTGCTCTTTGTAAAAGTCTCGATTTTCCAAAGTGTTGGGTGGCATTTTCGCACTTCTGTGCTGTGCCTGCTGTCATGCGACAGCTTTTATATAATATCAAAAGGCAATACCCTTGTCAACACATTTTTAGCATTTAATATTCTGACTATTTCAGACATCTGTGACACTTCTCCGGGAGGATTCATTGTGTGCTTTTTTGCATATTATATATAATGTAGATTTTTTACGAAAATACACTCTAAAAACACCCTGCGCATTGACAAATCGCCCTTTCTCGGTTACAATTAGTTTGTAGTGTTTTGCTCAAAGCACTACGGGAATTATTCTTATTTACTTTTTTATTAAAGGAGGAAAAAACATGGGTAAAAAGATTCCTATGTGGCAGTGCATATTTGTACTGCTTTGCATGGTGGCATTCCTTATGTGGGGAATCCTCAAGGATGGTGGCGGCGAAGCACACATCGCTCTCATCCTCGCAGCATGCGTTGGCGCAATCGTAGCTTGCGCAAATGGTTGGAAATGGTCATTCCTTGAAAAAGGTATCTTGGCTAACATTAACAGAGCAATGCAGGCTTGCCTCATTCTCGCAGTTGTAGGTGCTATGATTTCATCCTGGATGGCAGCCGGTACAATCCCTTCAATGATGTACTATGGTATCCTGGTTATCAGCCCTAAAATCTTCCTGTTCACAGCTTGCCTCCTGTGCTCCATCGTATCCCTGGCAACAGGTTCATCTTGGTCCACAGCTGGTTCCATGGGCGTAGCTCTGATCGGTGTTGGTACCGCTCTCGGCTTCTCCCCTGCAATGACAGCAGGTGCTGTAGTATCCGGCGCATACTTCGGTGACAAGATGTCCCCAATGTCCGATACAACAAACCTGGCTCCGGCTATCGCAGGAACTAACCTCTTCACACACATCAAGCACATGGTTTACACTACAGGTGCTGCTTGTATCATCGCTTGGGTTGCATTCCTCGTAATGGGCTTCACAGCTTCCGGCAATGCTACAGCTGACATGGAAACTATCGATGAAATCCTTGCATTCATTCAGGGTTCATCCAAGATCAGCGTACTCACTCTGATCCCACCTGTATTCGTAATCGTAGCCGTAGCTATGAAGCTGCCTGCACTGCCATCCCTTATCGGTGGTGTATTCCTCGGCGTTCCGTTCTTCTTCTGGAACTCTGAAGCAGTTAACGAAGCTATCGGCGATGATGTAAAGTACAACGTATTCAACATCCTCAACAACGGTATTGCAATGGGTAATGTTCCTGAAGATGCTTCTCCGGTTATCGAAGAGCTCGCAGGCCTTCTCGAAGGTGACGGTATGCAGGGAATGTTCTGGACAATTTCCCTCATCCTCTGCGCTATGTGCTTCGGCGGTATCGTAGACGTATCCGGTATCATGGGCGCTGTTGCAGAAGGTCTCTTAAAGTTTGCTAAGGGTACAGGCGGACTCGTACTCGCTACAGAAATCTGCTGCCTGATCGTAAACGCTATCTGCTGCGACCAGTACCTTGCAATCATTCTCCCTGGTAGAATGTTCAAGGAAGCTTTCGAAGACAGAAGACTTGCTCCACAGAACCTGTCAAGATGTCTCGAAGACTGCGGTACAATCACTTCCAACTTCTTCCCATGGAACACTTGCGGTGCTACAATGCACGCATTCCTCGGCGTTCCTCAGTGGGGTGCAGGTGGATATGGTCCATTCGCAGTTCTCAACTACTGCAACCCTATCGTTTCCATCATCTATGGTTTCACCGGTATCACAATGACCAAGATGACAGACGAAGAGTACGAAGCAGTTCTCGAGCGCAGAGAAAGAGAAAAGGAAGAAGCTCTCGCATCAATGGAAGCTTAATCCTAATCAACTTACTGCATTCAACTAACGAATTATTTGAGCACAAAATTGCCGCATACCCTTTTGGGTATGCGGTATTTTGATTTTTATTACCATTTCACAGATTTCACAGATTTTATAGCCTTAATGGCTCGCGCCAATAATATATGTCTTATCTCCCAGCGGCGAACGTATCACGTTCATCGGCACTTCGCCCCGTTCTTTACGGCTTTTGCTCTGAAGGCTCCCTCCTGCTGCGTCAAGCGGCTGCTCTGTTATCATAAGAGGAACCGCTCCGCTGACATCCTCTCTAAACTCCAGCGCCTCCACAACTGACACGCATCCAAGTTCATGGAGCACCTTTAGTGCAGCATGATTTGTCGCATTCAGGCCATAATCGGCAGCGACAGGAATCCCTGCAGCGGTAAGGCGCTCAAGCTGCCCAAGGTTACCGGCAAATATCGGCTGCTTTGTAAGCTCCGCAGCCTCGCGCAGCTCCTCGATGTGCGAGTCGATCCATTCGTTTAGTCGCCCCTTAGATACACGTGAGAGATAGACGGCGGTGCCACTGCCGGCCTGCGCGTCCTGTCCTGCAGATGCGCCCGGCTCAGCGGACTCGAGCATTTCAGGTTTAAATTCCTCAGCGGGAATCAATAGTAATCTATCAGATTCTTTCTCTAAACCACCTTCACTTTCCGGAGTTTCTACACTACGCATTTTATCGTTGCTGCTCATGTTAGCTGTATTTCCACCTATAATCATGGTGTTAGAAAAATCGTATTTGCCATTTGCAGATACTCTATATGCGTGGATGAACTCTCTACGGTCGAATTCTGTACCATCCTTGAAATAACAGCTTTTATTAGGTTCATTCCTTACGGATTCGGCATCGCGCCTGTAGGCAGCTTTTATTGTCTCTGCAAGCTTTTCCATGGCAGAGCGGCGCATGCGGTTTAATGACGAAACCGGAATCGCCAGCTCCTCGTCTGCATCCAAAACAAAATCTGCAACCTCAAAAGGGAAATCCCCGCATTTTGAAAGCTGTTCAATGATTCTGTCGTGGTCCATTGCGCGCCTTAGCGGTTTCTCGGGAACTATATCGGTAAAGGTTTCTATGCTGCCCACATAGGTAACATCGCTCGAAGGCTGCGTTTCATCTCCCTTGAAAGGCAGATCAAGTGCCGCTCCTGCTATGAATTCTGCAGGCTTTCCTACGTGAAGGTGTGCTTCGAGCTCTATCGGAAGCCTTCTTTGCCCCACATCATTTCCGTCCCTGCCGCCCTTGTAAAGCGATTCCAT
>JAEEGU010000172.1 GCA_016280485.1 Bacillota bacterium
CGGCCGCACAAAGGCGATGAGCGAGGATATAATCAGGGATTTTGTAAGCAGCGCATCGGGGCGCAAGGTGCCTTGCAGCGCGGTGCTGCTCCGCTACTTTAATCCTGTGGGTGCGCACGAAAGTGGGCTCATCGGCGAGGATCCAAACGGTATTCCGGGAAACCTCATGCCGTACATTCAAAGAGTTGCGGCGGGCAAGCTCCCATATCTTAATGTCTACGGAAACGACTATCCGACACCGGACGGCACGGGAGTACGCGACTATATCCATGTGATGGACCTTGCGGAGGCGCATGTGGCGGCACTTCGAAAGCTCGAGGAGCTTGCGAAAGCTGAGGGCTCTGCGGACGCTACGCCTACGGGAGTAGTCTCTACAGACAAAAATTCGCACGCCGAAAACACGTGCCTTGTATACAACATCGGAACCGGTCGAGGTACCAGCGTTTTAGAACTTGTCGCAGCATTCGAGCGCGCGACAGGAATCCATATAGAGCGCCAGATTGCTCCTCGTCGCCCAGGCGACCTTCCTGAATACTATGCGGATTCGAGCCTGGCTCAGAAAGAACTTAACTGGAACCCAAAGAGATCTTTGGACGACATTTGTAAAGACGCTTGGAAATTTCAACAGAATATAAAGGAGAACTAACAATGAAAAAGCTTTTAGTGCTTACATTAACAATGCTATTGGCGCTCGTGCCCCTCACCGGCTGCGGTGGCGGGACCGGTGGCGGCGATGTGCCGGTTGACTACGACGACATCTATGCGCCAATCCTTGAAAAGCTCTACAACGTCATCATGGCGGAGAATCCGGACGATGTGGATTTTGAGGACGGAACCGTCGGCGTCTGGGAGACCGCAAACTGGGCGGATATGAAGGCTGATGCGCTTGCTGATGTAGGCTATACCATTGAAGACTTAAACGGCGACGGAGTCGAGGAGCTCATAATCTGCAGCGCTTTTGCGGGCAGCGAAAATGAGGACGGCTGGACCGTAAAGGCTAACGAAATCCTTGCTCTCTACACCGTAAAGGACGGCGAGCCTTACTTCGTATTTGAGGGCTGGGGTCGCAACGGCTACAACATGATGGAGGACGGCAGGATTTACAACTGGGGCTCCGCGGGAGCGGCTTACTCCATCTACAGCGTAAATCACCTCTCAGAGGATGCGACCGAGCTCATCGTTGACGATTACTACTTCACCTATGACGACCCTGACGGCGCAGACTGGTACAGCTTAAAGCATTACCACAACACCACGGGCGTCTGGGGCGAGGACGGCATGGACGAAGAAATCGACGAGGACACATACTGGGACATCCAGCATGAACTCACCGCAAACCTTCACGACTTCACTATTATCACCTTCCTCAAATATGCCGAGGACAGCGGCCTTCCGACAAGCAATGAAGAAGGCATCGCAAGCGATATGGACGATACCTGCGCGGTAGAAGCCGATTGGGTCGATGAAACTGTCGCAGACTATGGCGGAAGCTACTACGAGTACTCCTTTGGGGATAGTGCAAACGCGCAAATTATTTTTACTCCTGCGCCGGGCGAAACCGTGAAAAATTTCGCGATACTTTCGCTTACACTTGAAGACGTAACTGACGGCGGCGTGCCGATTTACGATACGACCGAGGTATATTCCATTGATGAGCTTACAGCAGGCAGGCCGATGATCGTGCACTTCGAGTTCCTTGGCGACATTCCGAACAACGGAATCAAGTACTGCGACGCGGGCGGCACCTGCCACTACTACACAGTCGGCGAATCCGGCTACGACGGCTCTGTCATCTTGTCGCCTTTCATTCCATAAATATTGCAAATTCGGGCCCCCGTAGCGGGGCCCTTTTTAGTTTGTGAAAAAAATAATTATTTTTTCGTTTTTTTGCGAAAAAGTGCTTGCCATATCAGATTTATATGCTATAATTAAGTTAAAGTTTTAACAAGATAATCGGCGTACGGGTAGTTTTTAACACTCAAAACGCTTAGTTAAGAAGAATTTTAGGAGGATTAAAACATGAAAATTGGTGTACTCGGTTCCGGCACAATGGGCGCAGGCATTATCCAGGTTCTCGCACAGAATGGCTACGAAGTAGCATTCAGAGCACGTAGACAGACATCTATCGACAAGGGTCTTGCAACAGTAACAAAGAACCTTGATAAATTAGTAGCAAAGGAAAAGATCGCACAGGCTGACAGAGATGCTGCTCTTGCAAGAGTTACTTGCTCCACAGACATCAACGTTATCAAAGATTGTGACATGATTATCGAAGCTGCTACAGAAGAAATGGAAGCAAAGAAGGCTCTCTTCAAGGAGCTCGACGAGCTGGTAAAGCCTGAAGCTATCATCGCTACCAACACTTCTTCCCTCTCAATCACTGAGATCGCTGCATGCACAAACAGACCTGACAAGATCATCGGCATGCACTTCTTCAATCCTGTTCCTATGATGAAGCTTGTTGAGGTTATCAAGGGCCTCGCTACTTCCGAGGAAACAAGAAATGCAGTAGTAAAGATGGCTGAGGACCTCGGCAAGACTCCTGTAGAGGTTAACGAAGCTCCCGGATTCGTAGTAAATCGTATCCTCATTCCTGAAATCAACGAAGCTATCGGTATCCTCTATGATGGCGTTGCAACTAAGGAAGGTATCGACGAAGCTATGAAGCTTGGCGCAAACCACCCAATGGGACCTCTCGCACTCGGCGACCTCATCGGACTCGACGTTTGCCTCGCTATCATGGAAGTACTCTTCACTGAATACGGCGATCCTAAGTATCGTCCGCACGTACTCTTAAAGAAGATGGTTCGTGCAGGCAAGCTCGGCCGCAAGACAGGCGAAGGCTTCTACAAGTACGAGTAATTGACAAAAGGGCGCGGCGCCTTTACGACAGCCGCAATTCCATAAATGCACCAAAAATCCCGGCAGGTTCCTGCCGGGATTTTTCTTTTCTTTTTTATTGTTTTATGCGCGCTATTCTTTCGCCACGCTATTTCGGTTCGCGGTCGCTACCCATATAGAAAATGGCGATGGTGTCCGGGCCTACGTGGCTTCCTGTGCAGTAGTCGTAGGAGGTATTGATGAAATCCTTTACCTTTATGCGCTTTTGCACCTCTTCCATTATATACCGGGATTCCTCATATGCGTCCGCATGAGCGATGCCCACAATCTGCTTTTCAGGCTCAACTATGTTTTCGCACATAAAGTCAATGAGGGTATTTAGCGCCGCCTTTCTGCCGCGGCACTTCTTGTAGGAAACGATGTAGCCGTCCTTATTGCCGACTAAAATCGGCTTTATATTGAGGATGCTCCCAATCGCCGCCGCCGTGCCGGTGATGCGGCCTGTCTTTGAGATGTATTTGAGATCCCCTACCGTGAAGATGCCGTTCATCTTCGGAACGTAGGACTCAAGAAGGTCTGCGGCTTCGTCCACACTCATGCCGGCTTCGCGCATTTCGGAAGCGTAGATTGCGAGAAGCCCCTGGCCCAGCGAAGCGTTCAGCGCATCGACAAGGCGGATCTTTACATTACAGGTAGGCTCCGCGAGCACTGCTTCCGCAGCAAGGCGGGCGGAATTGTACGTGCCGCTGATGTTCTTGCTGAGCGAGAAGTAGATGATGTCAGAGCCTGCCTCGGCAATTTCGCGGAAGGCTTCCTCGAACTCGCCGGTGCTCACAAGCCCCGTCTTGACCTCGGCGCCGCTGCGCATGGCCTCGTAGTAGTCGTGGCCCTTGGCGCGTTCTTCTTCCTCGGTAAGCTTTGGATCGAAGCACACAAGTGGCTCATCGTTTACGTAGTTCACAAAGGAAATTACGCGGATATTGTATTTTTTGCACAGCTCGGCAGGTATGTTCGCCGCCGAGTCTACAACTATTTCAAACATTTTGTTCTCCTTAATCAAAAAATCGGTACAGAAGATATGATAACCGAAAACAACCTTAGATGCAAGGGCTGTTTTTGCGGCATAAAATTTGCGCCGCAAATCCTTGATTTTTATAGACATTTGAAGGGATTAGGTGTAAAATAATATATTGGTATAATGGCGAAAGTGTGGCCGAGTAAACCGAATTAAAGATTAAAAATACAATTAACAATAAAAGGGAAAGGGTAAAAAAGGATAAGAAAATGAGTCGTTTGGACCGTACAGAAAAAGAAAGAAGAGCTGCGGCTGTCAGAGAATACAAGATCAGGCACGCAAAGGAGCTTGAAAAGGAAAAGAAGAGCGAAAAGAAGATATTCCTTAGGACGTTTTGCGTATTCATGGCGATATTTATCGCTGTGCTGACGCCGGTTTTCAGCCTGTCGAGCAAAATTGCGAAAATCAATCCGTTCGGAGATGACAATGTCATTTTGGAGGAGGAGCTCCCGGTTTTAGTGGATCCGGAAAGCCCGTTCTTTCAGGCATTCACCGAGTCAAAGAAGATTAACGTTCTTTTGATGGGCGTAAATCCGCCGCTGACGGACACGCTGATGCTCGTTTCGTTTGACAAGAAATATAAAAAGGTAGATATTATTTCGGTTCCGCGTGACACCTACTATCACCGCGACGGCTACGAGAGCGCGGCTGAGGGCAAGATTAACGCGGCATACAAGGGAAATCCGCTCAATACCGCTTATGCTGTAAGCGACGTGCTCCAGGGCATTCCTATCAACTACTACGCCGTTGTTGAGTACGACGATGTAGAAAAGATAGTTGATGCGGTCGGCGGAGTTCCGATGAACATCGAAAAGGACATGAACTACGAGGACCCTTATGATACGCCTCCTCTCTCGATTCACTTAAAGGCGGGCGAGCAGGTATTAAACGGCAAGGATTCGGTTAAGTTCTTAAGATACAGAAAGGGCTACGCTGAGGGCGACCTTGGCAGAGTCAAGGCTCAGCAGGTCTGGGTAAAGAATGCAATCAAGCAGACGCTTTCGCTTGGACTTGGAATGGTCGACATCGCAAAGCTTGCGTGCCAGGAGCTTGACAGCGACATTACAATCGGTGCAGCTGTAAGCATCGCGAAGGCAGCGGTAGGCATGAGCAGTGAAAATGTCACCACCTACACCATGCCGTACACGGCACAGCCTGAGCCGCCATACTACGTTTTCCCGAAGACCGAGGAAATCGAGGCTATGCTGACGGAGATTTACCAGATTCCGGTTGAGGAAACAAGCGATGCGGCAATCGAAGGAGAGGCCGAATAGGCGAGCGGCCGGGTGAGCCGGATAATATATGAGAATAAAAGAGGAAAATTATGATTAGGGAATCAGGAATGAGAGAAATTAAAAGAATTGGAGCGTTGGCTCTGGCTCTGGTTTTGGGTCTGACGCTTGTGCTGGCGGTGCCGTTTGGTGTGGGCACTTCCGTTTATGCGGAGGAGGCTGAGAGCATCAGCTTTACCGATGTGGAATCCACACACTGGGCGAGCGCAAACATTGCCTTCGCCGTTGAAAAGGGCATCGTAAAGGGCTATTTCGACCAGTATTCGAATACCTACACCTTTAGACCCGACAATTCCGTAACCTACGAGGAAGCGACAGCCATGCTGTGGCGCGCGCTGGTTGCGGCGGAGGTTGTGACCGACGACGAAGCGGGTGCAGCCGCTGCAGCCGAAAAGTTTGAGGCTGCGATGGCGGGCGCCGGCATTGCGAGCTGGGCAAAGGAATATGTGGCACGCTTCATGGAGATGGATATTATAAAGGAAGCCGATCTTTCCGCGTTTGTCGGTGAGGGCGGCCTCGGAAATCCTGCTCCTCGTGAGGTGGTGGCTGTGTGGACAGCAAAGGCCCTCGGCAGGGACCTTGCGGGTGTGTACTATCTGCCTTACACGGACATGGCGGAGATTCCTTATGCTGACCGCGGCTACATTGACATGCTATATCGTCAGGGCATCATGAAGGGCAGCCTCCAGGGCGACGGACTTCTCTACTTCCTGCCGAATGCGGGCGTGAGACGTTCGGAGTTTGCGGCAATCGCAAACCGTGTTTACGAGAACAAGTCCGGCGAATACGATTATTCCAAGGATTTCTATATGTATAGCAAGGCTGAGCAGGCGCCGTACCTTACGCTTGCACCAAACTTTGTGATGGTTTCAAACGGAAGCTCCGCACAGCTGATGCGCTCGGGGGATCTGTTCCTCAGCACTTATATAAACAGCGGCAAGGCCTTCGTGCTGTCGGGCATGGCTATGCCGGAGGGCGAGGTACCGCAGGTGCACCTTGATAACGAGCCTGCGACAGGCCAAGGCAAGGTGATGAGCGTTGATTCCGTTTATATCGGAAAAGACAACGATGTTGAAAAGGTTGGAATTGAGATTAACGATCTGACGGTTTATTTCCTTAAGACCGACGATACAAAGTCGAGCACGAGGATCAGGGCCGGTCTCAATGTTACTTTTATCGCAGACGGGGTAAATTTAGTTGAGATAAAGGAAACTCAGAAGAGCACTAAGTAGCAATAAATACAGTATGGAAGAAAAGAAGATTACCAGCGAGACAACTGAAAAAGAGCAGGAGAATATAGAAATCTCGGAGGATCGGCCGGAGGTTGAGGGAATACTCGAGATCGCCGAGGGCGGCTTTGGGTTCCTGCGCTTTTCGAATTTCTTAACCTCTGAAAAGGACATATATGTGTCGCCGACGCAGATTCGCCGCTTTAACCTTAAAACAGGCGACAAGATTCGCGGCATTTCGCGGAAACCGCACGAGGGAGAGCGCTTCGGCGCGCTTCTTTACGTGATTAGCGTAAACGGCGACGAGCCCGGGGTTGCAATTAGGCGTCCCGATTTCGATTCGCTTACACCTATCTTCCCGTATGAGCGTCTGTCGCTCGAGGGCAGGGGGAGCGAAATCAGCATGAGACTTATCGACCTTATCGCGCCGATCGGAAAGGGTCAGCGCGGGCTCATCGTGGCGCCGCCAAAGGCAGGCAAAACGGTGCTCTTAAAGAAGGTCGCAAACGTGATAGAGGACAAGTATCCGGAGGTCGAGCTCATCGTGCTTCTCGTGGACGAGAGGCCTGAAGAGGTCACGGACATGAAGAGGTCGCTTAAGAGCGGCGAGGTCATCTACTCGACGTTCGACGAGCTGCCGCAACATCACGCAAAGGTGGCGGAAATGGTGCTTGCGCGGGCCCAGAGGCTGGTGGAGCACGGAAAGGATGTCGTAATCCTTCTCGACTCGATAACCCGCCTGGCGCGGGCCTACAACCTGACCGTCCCGGCGTCCGGCAGGACCCTTTCGGGCGGACTCGATCCGGCGGCGCTTTACAAGCCGAAGAAGTTTTTCGGTGCGGCGCGCAAGCTCGAGGAGGGCGGAAGCATCACGATTCTGGCTACGGCGCTTGTCGAGACGGGCAGCCGCATGGACGACGTGATTTTCGAGGAGTTCAAGGGCACGGGCAATATGGAGCTGCACCTTGACAGAAAGCTTTCCGAAAAGAGGATATTCCCGGCGCTTGACCTTAATAAATCGGGAACCCGCAGGGAGGATCTCCTTTTGGGGCAGGATGAGCTTGAGGCTGTAATGATGATGAGAAAGGCGCTTGCAAACCGCGGCGTTCAGGAGGCTACGGAGCTTATTATAGATAATCTGGTGGGAACGAAGAACAATAAAGAGTTCATTGAGATTATCAAGATTGTGACAAAAGACATGTAGTTGGTGACAAAATGGATTTAAGCAGAATCTTTATGAAGAATGCCACTCCGACCAAGATCGGCGGGCAGGCTATCATGGAGGGGATTATGATGCGCGGCGAGAAAAAGACGGCTGTGTGCATTCGCATGCCGGACCACGCGCTTCATCTTCGGGTACAAAATAATAAGGAAAAGAGCAAATGGATGGATGTGCCGATTGTGCGCGGGTGCGTGAGCTTTTTCGCATCGCTTGTGCAGGGCACAAAGGTGCTGATGTATTCGGCGGATGTGCTGGAGGCCTTTGAGGCGCCTGCGGGCGAGGCCGGCAATGGTGGTGATGCTGTCGGTGCCGCTGACGTTGTTGGTGATGCTGCTGAGGCTGGCGAGAATGGTGCCGGCAGGGATAAGAAAAAGTCGTGGTTAGATAAGACTTTTGGCGATGGGACATCGTGGAACCTCATGATGTACTCGTCGGTGCTGGTGGCTCTGGCGTTTACGATTGCGGTTTTCATAATACTGCCGACTGCGATTGTGAAGCTCTGCGAGGGGGTCACGGAATCGGCATTTCTACTTAATCTTATTGAGGGATTCATCCGAATCGGGCTGTTCATCGGGTATGTGGCGCTGATTCGGCTGATGCATGATATAAAGCGCGTGTTCCAGTTCCACGGGGCGGAGCACAAGACAATTCACTGCTACGAAAATCATCTGGAGCTTACGCCGGAGAATGCGGACGGGTTTTACACGCTGCATCCGCGCTGCGGAACGAGCTTTCTGATGTTTGTAATGGTGCTGACAGTGCTGTTTTATGCCTGCCTTGGCTGGCCTTCGCTTTTCTGGCGAATCGTGTCGAGGCTGCTTTTGCTCCCGGTAATTGCGGGCGGCTCTTATGAGCTTCTACGCTGGGCGGGGCGGTCGGATTCACCGATTGTCAAGTTCATTTCGCTGCCGGGAATATATCTTCAGAAGCTCACGACCTGCGAGCCGGATTACGAGCATCTGGAGGTTGCGATTGCCGCAATGCACGCGGCTGAAGGGGAAGTGCTCCCGGAGGAGTACGAAGGACCGTGCGATTTGATGGGGCAGCCTTGCGATCACGACGAGGCTTTGCGGTCTGCGCTTACGGGATATTTTGGGAAGACTGAAGAAGCCAAACTTGAGAGATAGGGAGATTCGGGGCCCGGGGGGAGAAAAAGACCGGAGAGGACGTTATTTTCTATGAGTATGATTATTAGGGACATCCTTAAGATGGGCGAGAATATGCTGACTAAGGCAGGTGTCCCGGACCCGCGCGTTGACGCGGAAGCGCTGTTCTGCTACGCGCTCCACATGACCAAGGAAGAGCTCTTTATGAGCTGGCCGGAGGTGCTGCAGGACGAGCAGTGCGAGCACTACTTAAACGTGCTCGAGGTGCGTGCAGGCGGCATGCCGGCGCAGTATATTACCGGGGAGACCGAGTTTATGGGTCTCCCGTTTGAGGTGAACGAAAGCGTGCTGATTCCGCGCCAGGATACTGAAATCCTGGTCGAGACGGCGCTTGAAATTATAAAGGAAAGCGGCAACAAAAAGCCGAAAATCCTGGATCTTTGCACGGGCAGCGGCGCCATCGCCGTTGCGATGGCGCTTAGGTGCGGCGGAGCCGCAGTTGCGGCCTGCGATGTTTCAGAGGCCGCTGTGGAGGTTGCGAAGCGGAACGCCGCGAGGAACAAGGTAAAGGTAGCCTTCAGCGTCGGCGACCTTTTCGACCCTTACAAGGGGCGTTTCGGGAATAAGAAATTCGATTTTATCCTAAGTAATCCTCCGTACATTCCAACGGATGTAATCCCGACCCTGCAAAGGGAGGTAAAGGATCACGAGCCTATGCTGGCACTCGATGGAGGACCTACAGGCCTTGACTTTTACAGAATTATACTGGCGGGCGCGCCCGCCTTTCTCCGCGAGGGTGGCCGTCTCATCCTGGAAATCGGCCACGATCAAGCGGACGCGGTTCGCGAGCTGGCTCGCGATGCGGATTTCGCCGACTGCGAAATCCGACGTGACCTCGCCGGTCACGACCGTATTGCGGTAGTGTATTAAAACCTTATACTTGGTGAAATGCTGCCTCCCCGAGCGATGAAGCCTTCCCCTCGAGGGGAAGGTGGCCGAAGGCCG
>JAEEGU010000173.1 GCA_016280485.1 Bacillota bacterium
AGCTTCGCGTGCAGTCTTTGCCTGGCAGCAAACGAGGCCCGGAATGATGGCTTCTCTGAGGCCTGTGCCTGTTTCCATGTAAGGGTCTGCTTCTTCATAGGCTTCCTTTACGCCTGCGGAAATCGTTCCGATTACAGCGAGTCCGTACTCGTTCATGCAGCTGCCCGGGTACATGCCGTCACCCCCATCGCTGGCATCTGCCAGTGTGGTGTACTTATAAGTTTCTTCAGGCAGAAGAACCTTGAATCCGTTCTGATCTTCGCCTTCATCTACGAAATATCTGCCTGCCTTCTTTTCAGCGGGTATTACATAGAAAAGCTTGTTGTAGGAACCTATGCCCTGGTCTTCGCTTCGAGCTATTACTGTGGTTCCCTCTGCGCGAACGTCTTTGCCAACTTACATACCTGTGCATGCGAATGAGCAGGCAGTCGTAAACAGAAGAGCTAACATCGTTACGATAGCGGTTAATTTTAGCTTTCTCATAATCGTGTTCCTCCTAAATATAATATTTTATCTACCGCCCCCATTTTACCACACTAAAGTAATGAATTCTATCGTTATTATCGAACTTTCTCATTTAAAATATATTTGTAAAGAATATTTCTATACCAATCCCGATAAGGATTACTCCGCCAAGGATTCCGGCCTTTCCCGAGAGGCGGTCACCGACCTTTTTGCCTATGGAGAGGCCTCCGAGGCAGATTACGAAGGTTACGATTCCGATTATTATAGATTCCACTAGTGCTGCTACCCAGCCGAGATCTGCTATCGTGAATCCCACAGAAAGCGCATCAATTGCGGTTGCGATTCCCTGGACAAGGAGCATCCCGAGACTGAGGTGCCCCAAAAAGCAAGAGTGTGACTAAGAGCGCAGTGACTCGCGATTTAGTCACAGATTTTTGGGTCTAACCCCTGTTAAAGGCCTAGTGGCGGGCAAAAAATGTGACTAACAGAGCAGTGTCTCGTCTGTTAGTCATAAATTACAATGTTTTCAGTTGTCTATCTCGCATTTGGGACATAAATTTGTGACTAAGGAAGCAGTGACTCACGATTTAGTCACAAAGTTACTTTTTTGCGAGGGATACGAGCTCGGAAATGAGAGCGTCGATGCGGTTTAGCGGGATTTGGTCAAAGTAGAGTACCAAAGAATTACCGGAACCCTCGGATCTGTCGGCATAAGTTGATACAGGTACCGCTGTAATACCCAGGGATTCCGCGGCGGCACAGAACTTTTCGATTTGCGATTTTGTTCCTTTTTCGGTAAACCGGGTGCCATTGTTACTTTGGGCAGAGGCTTCGGCCCCAAAGTGTCTATCTGCTGTCGAGCCAAACCCGTTCTCTATTTCCAGAATTACGTTGAGTCCCGACTGGGCGCTGCGGATTTTGATGAAATCACCGCCATATTTGGAAAGAGCCGCGGTCGTCGCCTGGAGCTTTTGCGCGTAGAGGCGGCGGAGCTTGCGAACGCCCGCGTTATAATATCCGTCATTCATGAACAAGGCCAGCGTCAGCTGCTCGCTTTTTGAGCAGGTCTGCGTATAGCCCTTTTTTAATTCCTCGAAAGCCTTTGCAAGGCTTGGAGTTAAAACCATATAAGAAATCTTTATCGCAGGGAACAGCGTCGAGCTGAAGGACCCCAGGTACACAACTCTTTCACCCGTATCAAGGCCCTGCATCGCAGGAATCGGGCGGCCGAAATAGCGAAGCTCGCTGTCATAGTCGTCTTCGATGATAATAGAATCGTTGCGCTGCGCCCATTCGAGCAGCTCGTAGCGCTTTCCGACCGGCATTACGGCCCCGGTAGGAAATTGGTTCGACGGGCTGACATAAACCGCCGAGCGAATATTTTGCGGCAAGCGGGTGATTTCAATGCCTTCATCCCCGACGGGAACCGGAGTCATAACCATTCCGAGATCCGCGAAGATTTTCTTTACAGGGAGATATCCCGGCTCTTCTACCGCGACGTGGCGAATGGAAAGCTGCTGCAGAATTCGTCCAAGGTGCATTGTGATTTGCTGTGTGCCGGCGCTGATTACGATTTGATCCGGATAGCAAGAAACGCCGCGAGCACCGTAGAGATACTTTGCAATTTCGCGCCTAAGGGATTCTTCTCCCTGCGGATCCGATTCAAATGTCAGCAAATGCGCGTAGTCCGTCATGACCTTTGCGCTACACTTTTTCCACTTGTTGAAATCAAAGCAAGAGAGGTCGTACAGTGCCTCGGCGTGCTCGTGCAAAAGCTCTTCGTCGAGCGAACGCTGCGGGTTTTCACCGTAACAGTCTGTGTAGGAACCTGAGAGTTCTCCACGTGCGAAAGATTGCTCGACCGGTGAGAGCGTGCTTACATAGTAGCCCGAGCCGCGCTTTGTTGTGACATAGCCCTCCAGTAAGAGCTGGTCGTATGCCTGTTGAACCGTCGTTACCGAAATGTGTAGTTCTTCACTTAAGCGACGAAGGGATGGCAATTTTTCGCCGGCAGAGATATCACCGCGCAAAATAGCATCCTGAATATAGCTATATAGCTGCAAATACAACGGATTATCGGATTTCTTTTCAAAAGTGGGTGTGATAGGCTTCATAGAGCACCTCTCAAACTGTATATAGAAAAATAACTAAAAGTGCATATTTCAAAACGTACACTGTCGTGCTATCATTATAGCATGGAAAACGAGAAAGATAAAGAGCTTGAAAAAGAAAAGAAGGAAAAGCTCGAGGGAAAAGATATGAATACTGAAATGAAAAAAACCAATGAACTTGTCTTAACGGCAATGTTCATGTGCATGATAATATTGGCTCAGATTGTCATCAGGATACCGATCCCGGGAACAGGCGGATATGTACATCTGGCAGACGCGGTGGTTTACTTATCGGTAATTTATCTTGGGCACAAAAACGGTGCTTTGGCAGCGGGCCTCGGCTCGGCGATGGGCGATGTAATCGGCGGTTTCGCCGTTTGGGCGCCTTGGACCTTTGCAATCAAGGGCGGAATGGCACTGATTTTCGGCCTGCTCGCGGAACGCACTGCGGCAAGAGCAAGCGTTACGGACGGAGAGGATGCCTCTCACCGCAAACTGTCCGCTTACGCGAAGCTGCCGGCGATGGTTGTGGCAGGGCTCTTTATGGTAGTGGCATATTTCGGTGCGGAGACCGTGATGTACGGAAACCCGGGCGCAGCAGTTCTCGGCGTGCCTTGGAATGTAGCACAGTTCGTCGTGGGAATCATCGTAGCGGATGCAATGCAACACGCACTTAAGCGCGCAAAATAATTGGTGTGAAAGCATGAATGCTTAATAAATTATCCAATAGAAATGAAACTGACTTGATTGACTGATTACTGCAATTGTGATAAAGTCTATTAGGTCAGTTTTTTCGTTGAAAACTTTGCGGATAGATACATCTGTAAAGGCGATTTATAACTGCCTAATTTATGATTGACGAGGAAAAATAATGACGTGGACTGTCGGCTTTTTTATAAATAGTGTTTTGTTCGGAGTTGGGCTTGCAATGGATGCCTTTTCGGTGTCGATGGCAAACGGCCTGCGCGAGCCGAAGATGAAACCCGGGCGGATGTGCTTAATCGCCGGGGCTTTTGGTGTTTTTCAAACCCTGATGCCACTGATCGGATGGTTTTGCGTGCATAATCTCGCAAAGGCATTTACGAGCTTCCAGCCGTTCATCCCTTGGATTGCATTGATCCTTTTGGCCTATATCGGTGGCAAGATGCTCATAGAAGGCATCGGTGATTGCCGCAGCGATAGGGGACTAAACGCGAAGGGATTAGAAGCGGCAGAAGAGCAGAGTTTTGGCGCGGTTACAGATACCGCAAATTCCGGCAAAGGCTCCGACACAATGTTACAATCTTCGCAGGCAAGTGCAAAAGCCACCCTTGGTCTCGGGATGCTCCTTGTCCAGGGAATCGCAACCGCAATCGATGCGCTTTCTGTAGGATTCACAATAGCGGATCTCGGCTGGGTGGCCGCGCTCGTGGAATCGATAATAATCGGAATCGTAACCTTTGTAATCTGTCTCGGAGGCCTCTCCATCGGTAAAAAAGTCGGCGATCGCCTCTCCGGTAAAGCCGGAATCCTCGGCGGAGTCATCCTAATCGCAATCGGAATCGAAATTTTCGTCTCCCATCTTTAAAGGTTATTGCTAACCGCGCAAAAAATGCTCTCTTAGCAATAGATTTTATCGGAAAACAGCTAGAGATCATCATAATTTAACGGAGTTCTATTGCTAAGGGCGCAAAAATGCGTCGTTAGCAATATTTTTATCAAAATGCAGACTAAAAAGCGGGAACTTTTAGCGAATTCTATTGCTAACCGCGTAAAAAATGCTCTCTTAGCAATACCGCACATAAAAAAGCTCCCTTTTTCGGGAGCTTGATTTTTTATTGCAGACGCTGGGCGGTGTAGAGGGCGGCGTAGTGGCCGTCGAGGGCCATGAGCTCCTCGTGGGTGCCCTGCTCAGCTATGCGGCCGTCTTCAATTAAGATGACGCGATCCGCTTCCTTTATTGTTGCAAGGCGGTGCGCAATCATGATGGTCGTGCGGCCCTTGGCGAGCTTTGAGAATGCTTGCCTGATCGATTCCTCTGTGATGGAGTCGAGAGCCGAGGTCGCTTCGTCGAGGATCAAGATAGGCGGATTCTTTAAGAAGATCCGCGCGATTGCGATTCGCTGCTTCTGTCCGCCGGACAGGAGTGTGCCGCGCTCGCCCACATAGGTTTCGAATTTTTGCGGCATTTCCATGATTTCGTCATAGATTTCCGCCATCTTTGCGGCTTCATGAACCTCTTCCTTTGTGGCATCAGGTCGGCCGTAACGGATGTTTTCATAAACGGTATCCGCATAGAGGAAAACGTCCTGTTGCACTATACCTATACTACGCCTCAAGGAGGACTTCGTCAGCTTTCGCACATCGATTCCGTCCACGGATATGCTGCCCTCATTTACATCATAAAAACGAGGAATCAGCTGACAAAGCGTTGATTTTCCGCCACCCGAGTGGCCGACAATCGCAACGCACTCGCCGGGCTTAATATGGATATTTATATCCTTCAACACATCAGGGTTATTCTTGTAAGAATAGAAGACATGCGATATGTCAATTTCGCCTTTTACAGCATTATATTTCCCAGTAAATTTATTATTCGCTTTGCAACTAACTTTTTCGTTCTCTATTTCCGATTCTGCCGCTATCCCAGTTGCATCCGTCACTTCATCATCCGGTCCGGTTCCGTTTTCCACAGTGCCGCCCGTGCTACCAACCAGTGCCAGTGCCTCCGGGGAGCCGAGTGCCACCGCATCCGGAGCGTCCTCGACAGTCGGGCGTATGCGCATGATTTCAACAAAGCGCTTTAATCCCGCAAGTCCGCTGACAAAGATTTCGGCAAACTGTGCCAGTCTGCGAATCGGGCTGATGAATGCAGTCACATAGAGTGTGAACGTGATTAAATCAATATAGTTCATGCGTCCCTGCATGATAAAATAACCGCCTGCCGCAATTACCGCAACCTGCAGGAAGCAGATGAAAAACTCAAGGCTTGCCGAGAATGTTGCCATTGCCTTGTAGTAGTCGCCCTTTGAGTTTTTGTACATTCCGTTGGTTTCGAGGAATCGGTCATAATCCACATCGGTGTTGTCAAAAGCCTTGCTGGTGCGCATGCCCGAAAGCGATGATTCAATGTCCGCATTGATGTCAGCAAGCTTTTTCTTTACGTTCGCCGAAGAATCCATAAAGTTCTTGCGGCACAGCATCACAATAACAACAAATATCGGCACGATTACCGCAATTACCGCCGCGATGCGCCACTCGATGTTGAACATAATGACCAGCGCACCGATGATGGTCGCCGTCGAGATGAGAATGTCTTCCGGGCCGTGGTGTGCAAGCTCAGTGACTTCAAAGAGGTCACCCGTAAGCCTGCTCATCAGCTTGCCTGTGCGGTTTGCGTCAAAAAAGTCATACTCCAGCTCCTGCATGTGGCCGTACAGATCCTCACGAATGTCCGCTTCCACGCGGATACCAAAGGTATGTCCCAGATAGGTGATGATGAACTGCATCACCGAGCGCAGCAAAAACGCCGCCGCAACGATTCCCATCAGCACAAAGAAAAATCGGTACGCATTTCGGGGCAGCAGCTCATACATGGCATACCTCGTTGTGAGCGGAAAGGCCACGTCGATGGCAGCCACCGCAAAGGCACAGCACATGTCGAGGATGAAAAGCCCCTTGTGATTCTTAAAATAAGACAAAAAGACCGCGAAAAGCGGTCTTTCGAAATTTTTAGGGTTTCTTTCTTTTGTGATATTTGTTTTGCTTTGTGAATTGTTGTTGCTCATTTTGCCCTTACCATTCAACTTCTTTGATTCCCTTTAAAATCTTTTCAGGTGATCTCTTCTGAGTATCAACCTTCTTTTCAACCTGAGAAACAACTGCGGTCAGCACGCCCTCGAGGATGAAGTAGATGATTGCAACCGCAATCAGCGCAAAGAACGGGTCGTACGTACGCGAACGCACGAGATCGCCCATCTTTGTAAGGTCCATTACTGCGATGTAGCCGACGATGGAGGTTTCCTTGATTAAGGATACCATATCGTTCTTGTAAATCGGCAGGAAATGCTTTGCTGCCTGCGGCAGAATGATCTTGAAGAAGCTCTGGCTGTCGCTGTACCCGAGTGCGCGGGAAGCTTCGTACTGTCCCTTTGGAATTGCGTTGCAGCCAACGCACAGCATGTCGTACATGCCGCAGCCAAAAATCAGCGTGAACCCGAGAACGGATATCCATGCGCCCGAAAGATGCGAGTTCGAGAATACGATAAATGCCAGAATCATCAAGAATACTACTGTAGGAATACCGTCGATGATAAAGCATACGATATCTGTCAGCTTGTTTGCCAGCCTGTTGCCGCCGCGGCAGAGCATGTATACTGCAAATCCGAGCAGCGTTCCGAAGATTAATGATGCCAGCGTGATAAACAGTGTGGTACCGATACCGGAAACGAAGAGGCGCCAGCGGCTGTCCTTGATAAAGGTCTTGTTAAAGCTGTTTTGAAGCTTTGCGATGAAACCGCTTTCATCACCCTGGTCACTTTCAAGTACAAAAACGATATCACAGCGGTAGTACGGATCGGAGAGCACGGAGTTTTCCGCACGCTCTTCGTCAACTACGATGTTCATTCCGAAATCGTATTTACCGGAAACCGCGCCCGGAGCGATTGAGTCAAACTCCATCGCCTGGAAATCCCAGTTGTAGCCGTAT
>JAEEGU010000174.1 GCA_016280485.1 Bacillota bacterium
AATCGGAGTTCTGGTTTGCACCGGCATAAATAACCACATAGTGGACGAAAACAAATATGCCGAGTACCTTAAAAATGCTCAGAAAGAGGCGCAAAAGCACATTACCGCGCCGGAGTTTACCGAAAACCCCGTAATCCGCACCTGGAGAGACGCTTTCTACAAATTTAAAACAAAAAAAGGAGCTCGCTGCTCCATTGAGGCTCTTTTAAAGCGTGTTTCAAAGGGTAATGAAATCGGCTGCATCATCCCACTGGTGGACATTTATAACGGCATCTCCCTGAAGTACGGCGTACCGATTGGCGGCGAAGACATAGACAAGTTCGTCGGCGATGTGAAGCTCACCGTCGCAGCAGGCGGCGAGGAGTTCATCACTTACGGAAGCGACGAAAGCGATCCGCCGGCTGCAGGCGAAGTAGTCTACAAGGATGACAAGGGCGCAATCTGCCGCTGCTTTAACTGGCGCGAAGGAATCCGCACAATGCTTACGGAAGACACAAAAAATGCCTTCATGATAATCGAGACTGTTGACGGCCAGAGCGGCGAGACGCTGAATGCCGCACTCGACGAAATGAAAGCGCTCATAGAAAAAGAGCTTGGCGGCACAGTAACAAAGCACATCGTAAATGCCGCAAATCCGGAAATGGTGATTTGCTAGAATCGTGGCTGCAGAGTTGCAGATAACGGAGGTGCATAAGAAATGAAATTTGTTCAGTTTTACAAGGACGGGAAAATCACCTTGGGAGTTAAGCTTGCCGGTGGCATTGTGGATTTATCCGCGTTTGAAGGAATGCCGAAAACAATGAAGGAACTTTGCGAAAGATCCGACGACGAAAGACTGTTAAATGAACTCGCAAATATCACCGCAGGCGCGCTGTATAACGAAGGCGACATAGCGTTCGCCCCGGTTGTGACCGGCATGGAGAAGATTGTCTGCATCGGGCTTAACTACATAAAGCACGCGGAAGAGTGCCACCCCGGCCAGCCGCTGCCGACCGAGCCGACGGTTTTCGCGAAGTTCGGCAATGCACTTGCGGCACACGGCGAAGAAGTGAAGCTTCCGCAGTCGAAGAAGGTTGACTACGAGGCAGAGCTCGTGCTCATAATGGGCGAAGGCGGGAAGATTTTCGCTTACACGACAGGCAACGACCTGTCGGCACGTGACTGGCAGAACGCGACAAGCCAGTGGATTTGCGGGAAAACCTACGACAAATTCGCACCGATCGGACCTTACGCAGTGGATGCGGCATCGATCAAGGACCGGCACCTCGCAATCGAGTGCCGCGTAAACGGTGAAGTCCGCCAGAGCGATTTCATAGATCAAATGATTTTCACTCCGGAGCAGATTGTGCAGTATCTGATGCCGCGCATTCCGCTAAAGCCGGGCGATATAATCTTTACAGGCACGCCGTCGGGTGTAATGCTCGGCTATCCCGAGAATGCAAAAAACTGGCTAAAGGCCGGTGACACAGTCGAGGTCAGCATTGAGGGTATAGGTGTGTTAAAGAATAAGCTTGTGTAGACGCCGCTTTGTATGATGCGGCCGAGGGGAGTTTATGAAAAAGGAAGAGAAAACAAATGTAATGCGGCTCTTGGACGGAAAAAAGATAAGCTACACGGCCCACTTATATGAGCCGGATCCGACCAAGACCGGCGTGGAAATCGCAGGGATTGTAGGCGAACCGGTTGAATCCGTTTTCAAGACACTGGTGACCCGCGGCAGGAGTGGTGCTTATTATGTTTTTGTTGTGCCGGTGGCCGCGGAGCTTGACCTGAAAAAGGCTGCCAAAGCGGCAGGCGAAAAATCCGTGGAGATGATAAAGCAGAAAGAATTGCTTCCGCTTACGGGATATGTCCATGGCGGCTGCTCACCTATCGGTATGAAGAAACCGTTCCCGACGTTCATCCATGAGACTGCGAGCAGCCTGGAAAGGCTTTTCGTAAGTGCCGGTAAGGTGGGCTTTCAGATTGAGCTGGCGCCGGCGGACCTGATGGCTGTAGCCGGTTGCAAAGTGGCAGATTTGGTATGAAAAGAAACACAAACATATGGCTTAACAAAACTGTAAATATCTTGCACGTCATGTAAATTTGTGGTAAAATGTAGAAAGAGACGTTTAAACTAGTGTTGAAAAATGTTCTGAAGGGAGCTAAACATGAAAGTACGGAAAAAGAAAGCCGAAAAGGCGCTATCAATTCTTTTGACACTTCTAATGGTTTTATGCATGTTTCCGATGACAGCCATGGCGGAAACCGTCGAGTTTTCCGACACCTGGGATCACTGGGCAAAGGACTCCATCGAGAGATGGAGCGACTATGGCATAGTCAACGGAATGCCGGAGGGGTACTTTAATCCTGACGGCGGCATGACGCGTGCACAGGCGGCCAGCGTATTCGCAAAACTGCTCAACTTAAAGCCGGCAAGGCCTGCCAACTTCATCGACGTACCGACCTACGAATGGTATGTTGACCCAATCGCTCGTGTGGTTGCGGCAGGAATCATGAACGGCATGGGCGACGGGCTCATGAACCCGGAAGGCTATGTGTCTCGCGAACAGTTCTTCGTAATGTTCGCACGTGCGCTCGGCATACACCCACAGGAAACGACCTCCGGTGTGCCTACGGACGGCAGTGATTACTCGACCGGCTACATAAATGCGCTCACCGACAAAGGCTTTGTAAAGGGTGACGAAAACGGCGTCAACGCGCTCGCAGATATCAGCCGTGCAAGCGTGGTGGCACTCTTGGATCAGACAATTTCAACTTATGCAAATAAAGAAGGCTCGACCGTCAAAGCGGCGGGAAGCGGCATAACCTTAGTCGTTGCCGACGGCGTGACTGTAACCGGCAAGACAGAAATGCTTGCCGTAGCAATAGGTGCGGAGGGCACCAAAGGCGTTACGGTGGAAAATGCCGAAATTGGCCAGATGAATGTTATGGCTGACGCAAATGTTGAGCTTGCGGGCGACACAAAGGTAGATGCTATCTCGGTGGACATTTCCGCAGACGGCTCCCGCCTTACAGTCGACAAGAATGCTACAGTCGGCACAATCGACAGTGAGGCAAGCAATTCCACCATCGAGAATAAAGGTACCGTAACAGGCACAATTACTACAACAGGCGAGAAGACCGACGTGTCCAATTCCGGCAGCGTTGCATCCATCGACGCGAAGGGAAAGAACACCGAAGTCAGTAATACAGGAAAAGTAAGCGGTAACATCACCGCGACGGGCACAGTCAACAATACCGGCACAATTTCCGGCAACGTTGCGGCAACCGGCACAGTAACCAACAAGGGCAAGGTTACCGGTTCCATCGCGCAGAACGGCGAAGCGACCAAGCCTGCGGAATCGACCTCCGGCGGCGGTGGCGGCGGTGGCGGTAGCTCTTCCGGCGGCGGTGGTGGATCCACTCCTGCCGTAACGAGAAATATCTATTCGATTACCGCAGATACCGCAACGAACGGAACAGTATCTGTTGCTTCCAGTGCAAGAGACGGAAGCACTGTAACGGTTATATTAACACCGAATACCAATTACAAGGTAGACACCGTGACTGTCAAGGATGCGTCCAACAATGTGCTGACAGTCAATGGTACCGGAAATACACGTACATTCACAATGCCGGACAAGGCGGTGACAGTAAGCGCGACATTTGTGAAGATTAGAAGCAGTGTTACCGTAAACTCTCCGGTCGGCGGAACTGTTAGTGCCAATGCAGCAAGTGCCGATGCGGGCGATACGGTAACAGTAACGGCAACACCGGATGGGGACCACAACTTTGGCTCGATTACAGTTTCAGGAGATAACGGTGCCAACATAAGTGTAAGCGGTTCTAACGGGACATATACATTTACAATGCCGCCGCAGGCAGTAACGGTTGCGGTAAGCTTTGCGGCAAAGGGAACGGTGGCAACACCGACATTTAGCCCGGCTGCAGGAACATATATAGGAAGTCAGAGCGTAACCATTTCCTGCTCAACGGATGGAGCAACAATCCATTACACAACAAATGGAGATACTCCAACTGCAGGAAGCCCTACATACACAGGTGCGATTGCTGTTGATGCAACTAAGACCATTAAGGCAATTGCTGTAAAGGATGGAATGACAAACAGTGGAGTGGCAACAGCCGCATACACTATCACAGCACCGACATACACATTGAGTGTGACAGCACCGACATTTACGGAAGTGAACTACGGTTATGCTCAGCCTGCAGCTGAGGTAATCACGATTGTGAGCAGCGGCAATAGCAACGCGACAATCTCTACCGTTGGGCTTTCCGGTACGGATGCAAGCAGCTTCACGCTGAACAAGACTGATGGCGCGACGATTACAGCGGGCTCAACGGACAACAATACTTACACAGTTCGTCCTAACAGCGGTCTTGCAGTGGGGACTTATACTGCGACAATCACCGTGACATATGATGGCGGTGCAACTGCAACAGCAGATGTAAGCTTCACAGTAAGCACGGCGGGAACAGTGGCAACACCGACATTTAGCCCGGCTGCAGGAACATATATAGGAAGTCAGAGCGTAACCATTTCCTGCTCAACGGATGGAGCAACAATCCATTACACAACAAACGGAAATACTCCAACTGCAGGAAGCCCTACATACACAGGTGCGATTGCTGTTGATGCAACTAAGACCATTAAGGCAATTGCTGTAAAGGATGGAATGACAAACAGTGGAGTGGCAACAGCTGAGTACACGATCAGTGCGCCGACATACACATTGAGTGTGACTGCGCCGACGTTTGCGGAAGAGATTTACGGCTATAGTCAGCCTGCGGCTGCAGCGATTACGATTACAAGTACCGGAAACAGCGATGCGACGATAAGCAGTGTTGCCCTTTCCGGCACAAATACGGACAGCTTCACGCTGAACACGACTGCTGGTACGACTATAACCGCGGGTGGAGCAGACAGCACAACTTATACGATTCAACCTAACAGCGGTCTTGCAGTGGGAACCTATACCGCGACAATCACCGTAACATATAACGGTGGCGCAACCACGACAACGGACGTAACCTTCGTAGTAAATACAGCGGGAACAGTTGCAACGCCGACATTTAGCCCTGCGACAGGTGCAGAATTTGCGGACAGTCAGCAGATAACGATAAACTGCGCAACGGCAGGCGCAGAAATCCATTACACTACGGATGGAAGTACACCAACAGCATCAAGTGCTACCTACAGCGCGCCATTCACAATCAATGCAACCAAGACAGTTAAGGCAATAGCTGTAAAGGCAGGCATGATAGACAGCGCAGTTGCAACAGCAACATACACTAAGCTTGAACCGCATTCAATAGGAGTGACATCACCGGAAAATGGGGCAGTTGCTAAAAGTAGTGAAACTGCTGCAAGCGGGGCATCAATAACCCTTACAGTTACACCTGCTTACGGTTATCATCTTGAGGCGCTCACGGTTTCCGGAATCTCAGGGGATGTGGCGTTTACGCCTTCAGTTGATAAGACCACAACGAGTGCAACCACATATACATTTGCTATGCCGAATGAGGAGGTTACAGTCCAAGCAGAGTTTGCTGTAACTATCGTAACTGCGATTAATACCTATAGCGAAGTTGCTAGGGATGGAGGAAATGAAATAACCGACATAACCTTCAAGGCTGCAAATTATGATACTGTTAGAACGTGGTATACGAACAATGCGGGTGCAGGGTCGGATTTTGCTAATTTCTTGGAGGCACATAGAGGAATCACATTAGTAACAGCCAGCAGTCTGCCTACGCAGTTCTTACTCATTGATAAATATGGAAAGGCAGAAACTCCGCATGAAGATGAGCCTACGCCATTAGATAAGTGGAATCACATGGTAAATGGACATGGCGGTGGAGATGCGGCTACAGCGTTTGCTAATTACTATGGATTGCGTTGCTTTGCATTTTCGTGGGATAACGATTCGTCAACCCAAGTAAAAATGTATAGCTACAATGCTACGACAAAAGAAATGGGAGAGCTTAAAGGAACTGTAATCTCAAGCCCAAGCACTTGGAATGGTAACACATTCACTTCAAGTACTGATGGTGAAGGAATAGCAAACGACTCTTCAAGCAATGGTGATTACGCAATAGTGATAGGTGGATACTGGTATGTATTCCATTGGGATTCACAAGGAGGCATAACAGAGGTGAATCCATAAAATAGTTGTAGAAAGAACAGATTAAACATGCAAAAAGGGCGGTCGGCATTAGCCGGCCGCCCTTTTTTAATGTTTCACAGCAATTTTTAATGTTTCACAAGTAGGGTGTGTGACTAACGGGGCAATTTCAGCGCTGTTAGTCACAAGAATTGAGAAGAAAGCGATAAAATCCCTCCAAAACCTGCCCATAATATGGCAGAAGTGGCATTAGAAGAGCGTTTTGGATGAGAATTCGGTAAGAAATCGGTGACGAACCGGTGAAAACGACAAAAAATGTGACTAAGGAGCGAGTTATTTGATCCTTAGTCACATGTACGTAATTTTAGTGCAAAATTAGTCATTAGCTGCATACTTCGCGCTGCCGTCTGAGCTACGCGATGGCTCGCCGACAGCGCGTTTGCGGTTTCAATGTTTTACCTGACCCCGATCTCGAACCAGAATGTGGAGCCTTTGCCGACCTCGGAGTTTACGCCGTACTTCCCGCCGTGTAGCAGGACGATTTCCTTTACGATTGAAAGGCCCAAGCCTGTGCCCGCGGTGGTGCGGACATGGTTAGTGCTCGCCTTGTAGTAGCGCTCCCAGATGTGTTCAATTTCCTCGGGAGCGATTCCCATGCCGTGGTCGGTCACATCAAAGCGCACCTGACCGTGTGCCAGCTTAATTGAAATGATTACCATGCGGTCGTTGCCGCAATACTTTACTGCATTGTTGATGAGATTCGTCACAACCTGTCTGATCTTGCCCTCGTCGGCATTCACCGTGATGTCTGTTGGGCAGTCAAGCAGAATTGAGTATCCCTCCTGCTCACAGAAAATCGCATAGGACTGAACGATTGATTCCGCCATCTCTTTTACGGAGAATGGCTTTTTTTCTATTACCATTGCGCCGGTCTGAAGTCTTGACAGCGACAGCATGTCGTTTACCAAAAGATTCAGCCTGTCCGCCTCGTCTATTATTACCTGCAGATGTGCATTTCTCTTTTCCGGGTTGTCTCCCGAAAGATCCCTTATCATCTCCGCATAAGACTTTACCATTGTAAGCGGTGTGCGCAGATCGTGCGAAACGTTTGCCATTATGTCGCGCTGCTGAGCACACGATTTCTCAAGCTCAATTGATGTATAGGTCAGTGTATCCGCAAGATTTACAATCTCGGTATAGTTCCCGCCGTGGAATGTCGTGCCGTATTTACCGCGCGCAAGCTCCATCGCCGATTCGGTGATGTTGTGAAGCGGCCGTGCGATACGCTCTGAAAGAAAGATTCCGAGCATCAGCGAGAACAGCAGTGAAATGATGGTTACATAAACAAGCTGGTGCCTCAAAATACGAATGGTCGACTCCACAGGATAGAGCGGTGAAAATACATAAAAGCGCACGGTGTGCAAAACGCCCGCTTCGTCCTCGGCCTCAATCTGCGTTGCATAGGCGAGGGTGTTGTAGTCGGTCGTCGCATCCTCGAGCATCACCGATATAGGAAAGCTCTGCGCTCTGGCAAGCTCCTTCTGCACAGTCCTAAGATCGCGGAAATACATATATGAAGGTGGCGTATCCCCTTCGAGCATCGGTGAATAAATTACACTCCCGTTATCCTCTTCGATGTGAATATAGATGTCGCTGGTCGTCGAAAGCTTTGCGCAGGAATCCACAAAATCCTCCTGACCGTACTTTGCGACCAGGGACTGCGCAATTCCTGTGGTCTCAGCTATCTTCATGGCCTCGTAGTTGTTGTGCAGGAAATAGATTTCCAGGAACCAGACAAGCAGCATGATCAAAATCGCAAAAAGCGCAAAGAGAGCCCAGAGTTTGAATCTGAGACTCTTTGTATCAAAATCCATGCCGAGTATTTTACGCTTCAAATTTATAACCTACCCCTCTTAACGTGACGATGAAATCGCGATATTTGCCTAAATTGTTGCGAAGATTTTTTATGTGGGTATCGACCGTACGGTCGTCGCCGAAAAAGTCATACCCCCACACATCCGATAAGAGCTTGTCGCGCGAAAGGGCAATGTTCTTGTTCTCCACCATATAGAAGAGCAGCTCGTACTCCTTTGGCGTAAGCTCCACTTTCTCGCCGTCCACCTTTACCTGACGGGCCGGAATGTTGATCTCAAGACCGTCGAAGCGCATCACTTCCTCTGCGGGCTCAGCCTTTGCCGTGCCGCTGTTTTTGCGGTTAAGTACGGCATTCACACGGGCCATCAGCTCCTTCGGGCTGAAGGGCTTGACCACGTAGTCGTCCACGCCAAGCTCGAAGCCGAAGAGCTTGTCGTACTCTTCGCCGCGGGCGGACAGCATGATGATAGGCGTGTCCTTTATCTTTTTGATTTCCTTGCAAGCCGAATAGCCGTCAAGCTTTGGCATCATTATATCCATTATTATTAAATCGAAGTCCCGGTCTTTTACCAGACTCACGGCCTCCATACCGTCGGCCGCTTCCGTGACATCGTAGCCCTCGAACTCCGAATATTCTCTGATGACAGCTCTGATTTTGGATTCGTCATCCACTACCAGTAATTTATTCATGTGTGTACCTCCCATCATATCATAGACCTATTTTAACACGCGAAAAAGGAGAAATGTAGCAGAAATTGTGAAATAACTGTGAAATGCCCGTGAAGACTTTGAAAATGTTGACACTGCGCGGATTAAGGGATATACTTATTATGTATGCGTATGCGCAAAATTAGGCGCATGATATGCAGAACAAATCTTAAAGAAAGGAGGAAAGAAAATGATTAGAAAGTTTTTACGTTTCCTGATTACGTTAATCGGTGCAGCGTTTGGCGTGGGCATTTTCCTGCTGACACGCTATCTTTTAACACTGGCTTACCACAAGACTCCCGATGTCATGGTGGGTAAAGCTGAACAAATAGTGTTCGCAATTATATTCGCAATTATTTCCGCAATTATTTTTTATCGCGCATTCCCGGCTATCGGTAACAGGAGCAAAAGAGCCGCAGACAACATCGAATCGGAGCTTTCGAGAGTGCCGACAAACGACCTTATTGCAGCAATCGTGGGATTGGTGTTGGGGTTGCTTGTTGCATACCTCATCTCCGGCATCTATGCAAGCTTTAATATTCCTTGGCTGCAAATAGTTTTGAGTGTTGCAACATATCTCTTGGCAGGCTTTCTCGGAATCATTATTTCGACGCGCAAAATCGGAACCTACATCGAGGGCATCTTCCTGCAGAATCGCAGCCAGGGCCCCGGTGGAAAGCGCCACAAGAGCACCGGCGAAGGTATGCCGAAAATCCTTGATACCTCAGTCATTATAGACGGCCGTATCATGGACATACTAAAGACCGGTTTTCTCGAGGGCAATATCGTAATTCCGGAGTTCGTTCTTGTAGAGCTCCAGCATATTGCGGACTCGCATGACGGGCTTAAAAGACAGCGCGGCCGCAGAGGCCTCGATGTACTCAACAAGATTCAAAGCGAGTACGGTATTGAAATCTATAATACCGCCGACGAAAAGGCACTCAAGGAGATTCCGGAAGTCGATGTAAAGCTCTTAAAGCTCGCACAGACAATGAACGGCAAAGTAGTGACAAACGATTTCAACCTCAACAAGGTAGCGGCCATCAAGGGCGTAGAGGTCTTGAACATCAACGAGCTTGCCAATTCATTAAAGCCTGTGGTACTGCCGGGCGAGGAAATGAACCTGTTCCTTGTAAAGGAAGGTAAAGAAGCGAATCAGGCGGTTGCTTATCTCGATGACGGCACAATGATCGTCGTAGAGGACGGCAGACGCTTTATCGGCAAGAACATGACCTGCGTGGTTTCCAGCGTGCTTCAAACCGCAGCAGGCCGCATGATTTTCGCAAAGGCGAAGAAAGTGAACGAGTAAATCAAATGTTCAACGGAAAAAAAGTAGCAGTAATTATCGCCGCCGGGGGCTTCGGCTCCCGGCTCGGCGCCGATAAACCGAAGCAGTTTATAAGTATCGGCGGAAAGCCTATGCTTAGGAGGACCGTGGACGTGTTCGACGAAAACGTTTACGTTGACGGAATCTGCGTTGTAACAAACAAGGACTACATCAAGGA
>JAEEGU010000028.1 GCA_016280485.1 Bacillota bacterium
AAGGAAAGCGCGTGATTTTTTCACAAGAGGCATAGCGGCCAAAAAATTACGCAATTACGTGGAAACACTTGAATGCAAGCCTGAAGAAAATGAGAAATTTGTTCTGTTCCTTCTGCATTATCAGCCGGAAGCATCGACCTGCCCACAGGCTGGAATATTTGACAATCAGGAAATAGCGATAGACATGCTACTGGATAGCCTGCCGGAAGATGTAAAACTGTATGTTAAGGAACATCCGGTGTATTGGACAAAGCGAAGTGACAGAGGCCAGTTTGATGATATGCGTGATTACAGGTCACGCGCATTCTACCACAGACTTGCATCTAACAAAAAAGTAAGGCTGATTGAACACAGCTATAAAACGAAACCCTTAGCAGGGAAAGCATTGGCGGTTTCATCCATAAACGGTACAGTAATATTCGAAAACATATTCAGGAAGATTCCTTTGATTATGTTTGGCAATTCCTTTTTCTCTGACATGAAAGGACTCAGAAAAATTTCTACGCTTGAGCAGTGCAGAAAAGCAATGGATGATATAGTGCATGGGAAATATGAATTTGCAACAGAAAGAGATATTGCAGTTTTCTTGAAAACCATCGCTGAAATTACGGTTACAGGTGCGCCACAATATGATGATTACAAGGCATTAGGCGAAGTCATTATGACAGAAGAAGAGAACATGCATAGTATTTTAAGAGGTATAATTAATTTTTACGAATATGCTTATAAATAATTGAGAGAGTAATAGTTAAGGAGAATTATAATAATGGAAATACCAAAGATTATTCATTATTGCTGGTTTGGCAATAATCCACTTACACCTTTGGCAGAGAAATGCGTGCAGTCATGGGGAAAATTTTGCCCAGACTATGAGATCAAACGCTGGGATGAAAGCAATTTTGATATAAACTGCCATCCTTTTGTCAAGGAAGCCTATGAAGAAAAAAAGTGGGCATTTGTCAGCGATTATGTAAGAGTCTGGGCGCTATATGAATTTGGTGGCGTTTATCTGGATGCGGATGCAGAGGTTATAAAGGATTTAGAGCCTATAATGTGTAATTCTGCAGTAACCGGTTATGAAGAGGATATGTGGATTCCGGCAGCGCTGATGGCATCAGAAAAGGGAAATCCATGGATTAAGTCATTATTAGACTATTATGACGGCAGACATTTCCGAAAGGAAGACGGAACTCTGGATGTCAAGCCAAATACGGCAATAATAACAGAACTCTCAATGGAAAAATGGGGCTTTAAAATAGGAGATAAAACCATTGATGCAGCGGGAGTAACCCTGCTTGATTCAGAATACCTGACGCCTTATAAAATAAACGCAATAGGCGGAGGGGAGCCAACCTTCAAAATAGACAAAGACAAGACCTATGTAATACACCACTTTGCGGGAAGCTGGGCAACCCAGTACAAGGGCAGAAGCTTGGTAAGAGGCTGTAAAGCGATGATTAGAAGGATTCTTCCAAGAAAGCTTTACATTATAATAAAGAAAAAATTATACAAGAATAAGAACGAGTGGAAATAAAAATGGATAAAGTTTTTTTCAAAGAGAAAACACTAATGATCACAGGCGGAACAGGATCCTTCGGCTCCACCGTCCTGAAACACTTTTTAACAGGCGACATCGCTGAAATCCGAATCTTTTCGCGCGATGAAAAGAAACAGGACGATATGCGTCATGACCTGCAGGTGCGCTTTCCGGAGCACGCAGGCAAGGTGAAATTCTACATAGGCGATGTACGTAACAAAGACTCCGTGCGCGACGCAATGGCGGGCGTTGACTACGTCTTCCATGCAGCGGCACTGAAGCAGGTGCCGTCGTGCGAGTTCTTCCCTATGGAAGCAGTCCGCACCAATGTTGAGGGCACTGACAATGTCATCCACGCCGCAATCGATGCAGGCGTAAAAAAGGTTGTCTGCCTCTCAACCGACAAGGCCGCTTACCCGATAAACGCGATGGGCATTTCAAAGGCCATGATGGAAAAAGTGGCGATGGCAAATGCAAGAGTTGCGGGCGAGCGCACCGTAATTTGCTGCACACGCTACGGAAACGTAATGTGCAGCCGCGGTTCGGTAATCCCGCTCTTCATAGATCAGATTAAAGCCGGCAACCCAATCACAATCACCGACCCCGACATGACACGCTTCATGATGAATCTTGACGAAGCGCTTGACCTCGTGATGTTTGCGTTCGAGCACGGCCGCCCGGGCGACCTCTTTGTGCAAAAGTCCGACGCCAGCACAATCGGCGTGCTGGCAGAAGCAGTGCAGCAGCTCTTTGGCGACACCGGCACAAAGGTCATCGGCACTCGCCACGGCGAGAAGCTCTACGAGACACTGCTTACACGCGAAGAGAGACTTCGTGCGGAAGATTTAGGCGACTACTTCAGGGTAGCTGCCGACGGCCGCAGCCTCAACTACGACAAGTTCTTCGTGGAAGGCGAGGTCCACACGCAGGCGGACGAGGCTTATACCAGCCACAACACAAAGAGGCTGGATGTGAAGGGCACGGTTGAAAAGCTGCTCGGCACGGATTACGTGCAGGAAGCACTCAAAGATTGGAAAAAGAAGTAATGAACATACTGATTACCGGCGCAAAAGGGTTCGTTGGAAGGAACCTCACCGAAGCGCTGAAAAACATAAAAGACGGAAAGGACAGGACGCATCCGGGGCTGAGCATTAGCGAGATTTATGTCTACGATGTTGATTCGACTGCGGCAGAGCTTGAAGAGTACTGCAAAGATGCGGATTTTGTGTTCAACCATGCGGGAGTGAATCGCCCGAAGGAGAATTCAGAATATATGGAGGGCAACTTCGGTTTTGCAAGCAAGCTCCTCGATACTCTAAAGGCTTGCGGCAACAAATGCCCTGTGATGCTTTCGAGCTCGGTACAGGCGACGCTTTGCGGCCGTTTTGAGGGCTCCGAGTACGGAAAGAGTAAGCTTGCGGGCGAAGAACTGTTCTTTGACTATGCGCGCGAGACAGGGGCTGCGGTGTATGTCTATCGCTTCCCGAATCTCTTTGGCAAGTGGTGCAGACCGAACTACAATTCTGCGATTGCGACCTTTTGCCATAACATAGCAAACGGCCTGCCGATTCAGGTAAGTGACCCTGCGGTAGAGATGGATGTTCTCTACATTGACGATCTGGTGGACGAGATGCTCTGCGCACTGGCAGGACAGCCGCACCGCTGCGACTTTGACGGGACAAAGCCGGTTGAGAATGCAGGTGGCAAATATTGCTATGCGCCTGTACATTACGAGACGACGCTCGGATATCTGGCGGAGACGATAAAATCGTTTCCGAAGCTTCGTGAAAGCCTCGATGTGCCGGACTCATCGAATGCGCTTGAGAGCAAGCTCTATTCGACTTGGCTTAGCTATCTACCTGCTTCATCGTTTATTTACGATTTACGAATGAACAAGGATGAAAGAGGTAGCTTTACAGAGATAATAAAGACGAAAACTGCGGGGCAGTTCAGTGTTAATATAACAAAGCCGGGAATCACAAAGGGTAATCACTGGCACCGGAGCAAGCACGAAAAGTTTGTGGTGGTAAGTGGCGAAGGGCTCATTCAGCTTCGCAGAATCGGAGCTGATGAAGAGGGCTGCCCGTACCCGATAGTGGAGTATCGCGTGAGCGGGAAACACATTCAGGTTGTCGACATGATCCCGGGCTATACGCATAATATAATTAATCTCAGCGACAGCGAAGATTTGGTCACTTTCATGTGGGCGAATGAAATCTTCGACCCGGAAAGGCCGGATACATATTCGGAAAAGGTTGAAATATAGGGAATATCGTTAATAGCAAATAGACGATAGGAGAAAGAAATGGCAAACAATAATTCAAACATCAGCTTCAAAAACGACGGTCGTATAAAGCTCCTGATTATCGTGGGCACGCGCCCGGAAATAATCAGGCTCTCCGCATGCATAAAAAAATGCCGCGAGTATTTCGACTGCATTTTGGCGCACACGGGGCAGAATTACGACTACAATCTGAACGGTGTGTTCTTTAAGGATCTGCAGCTCGCAGCCCCGGAGGTTTATATGGACGCTGTGGGCGATGACCTCGGAGCGACGATTGGAAACATCATAGAAAAATCCTACAAGCTGATGGTAGAGATAAAGCCGGACGCACTGCTCGTGCTCGGCGACACAAACTCCTGCCTTTCGGCAATCCCTGCAAAGCGCCTGCACATTCCTGTATTCCACATGGAAGCGGGCAACCGCTGCAAGGATGAATGCCTGCCGGAGGAGACAAACCGCCGCATAGTAGACATCATATCCGATGTGAATATGGCTTACTCGGAGCATGCGAGAAGGTACCTCGCAGAATGCGGGCTTCCAAAGGAGCGCACCTTTGTGACAGGTTCGCCTATGGCGGAGGTTCTGCACGAAAATCTTGCGGCAATAGAAAAGTCTGATGTTCTTTCAAAACTCGGGCTTACAGCTAAAAAGTACATCCTTCTCTCCGCTCATCGCGAAGAGAATATAGATACGGAAAAGAATTTCCTGTCGCTCTTTACCGCCATCAATAGGCTTGCGGAAAAGTACGACATGCCTATTCTTTATTCCTGCCATCCGCGTTCAAAGAAGCGCCTGACGGAGAGTGGCTTCAAGCTCGACAAGCGCGTGATTCAGCACGAGCCTCTCGGCTTTCACGACTACAATGCCTTACAGATGAACGCATTTGCGGTTGTGTCTGACAGTGGCACTCTGCCTGAAGAAAGCTCATTCTTCACGAGCATCGGAAAGGCGTTTCCTGCTGTGTGCATCAGAACCTCAACTGAGCGCCCTGAAGCGCTCGACAAGGCATGCTTTGTCCTTGCGGGAATCGAAGAAAAGCAGCTTCTCCAGGCAGTAGAGACTGCGGTAAAAATGGATGAAGCAGGGGACTTTGGCGTTCCTGTGCCTGATTATATCGAAGAGAACGTATCCACAAAGGTGGTTAAAATAATTCAGAGCTATACCGGAATCGTTGACAAGATGGTATGGCGAAAATATTGATAGCGTGCCAATATAAAGGTACAAAAAGGAAAAAACATCTTGGAGAATAATAAAACCGAAAACAATCTGCCAAGCCAGGCGGTTCAAAATGCAGCGAAGACGGCTATTTTGATGGCCGTTTTGCTGCTGTGCTCAAAACTCTTTGGCTTCATACGTGAGACGGTTATGGCTGCATTTTACGGAACAAGCTACATAGTTGATGCCTATGTTATGGCACAGGCGATTCCAACCATGCTGTTTGCTGGTATATTTACTTCTTTGGCAATAGCTTATATGCCACTTCTTTCGGAAAAAATGGAACAAGGTTCCCAGAAAGAAGGCAATCTTTTCACGAGCCGTATGATACACATACTTATTGCTTTTTCTGTAGTATCATCATTAATTGGGCTTATCTTTTCGGATCAGCTGACAGCATTTTTTGCAAAGGGGTTTACTGGAAGGACCGCATTTCTTACATCTAGCTATCTTAAAATTTCTTTTTCATACATCATTTTTTCATCTGTCGCCGGAATACTTGAGTACTATTTGCAATACAAAGGTACATTTATTCCTCAAATAATAGTCGGATATGTACAAAATGGCATTCTTATTGCAGTCATAGTAATATCAGCACATACCAACTGCATAATTTTGATTTACGGGCTTTTCTTCGGCAATATGATAAGGATGATATTGATGTATTTCTTGGCGAGAAAAAGGGAATTTAATCATATACTGCATCCGGGCAATTATTCAAGTGTCTTAAAGCAAATAATGCCTCTTGCGATTCCTGTTTTTATAGGAAGTTGCGGAACGCAGATAAATGTCTTTGTCGATAAATATTTAGCTTCTGACCTTGCAGAAGGGAGTATAGCCGCTTTAAACTATGGAAATCTCCTAAATACAACTATAATGACATTATCAACATCTATACTGAGCACAATCATTTTCCCTAAAATATCTCAGTCAAATGCGTCGGGTAACAGAGAGAGCGTGATTTCAATTTCAAGGGTAGGTGTAACATTGACAATACTAATTTCACTTCCATTTGCCCTTGGGGCAATCGTATACTGTAATGAGATTGTCCAAATTGTATTTGAAAGAGGTGCTTTTGATGCGGCAGCAACCTCGCTGACAAAGGGTGCATACAGATATTATGCTATAGGGATGACGTTTATGGCGCTTACAACATTGCTTACGAATGTGTATTATTCGCTTACAGACACTCGTAAACCTATGATCTTTTCTTTGGCTGGCGTGGCTGTAAATGTAGTGGTTAATTTATTGCTTGTGGATAGTATGCAGCATGAGGGCTTGGCGCTTGGAACAAGTTGTGCAGCAATTGCAAATGCATGCCTTCTTTACGCGGGTTTGCGCAAAAATCATGGTATAAATGTTATCTTAGAGTGGGGGAAAATAATAAGAATAGCGATTGCTTCGAGCATTTCTGTGGGTGTATCATTTTTGAGTTATAAAGGTTTAGTTGCAACAATATGGATGCCTCGTATGGTGTACTTAGGGATTGCAGTATGCATAGCAATCGCAATATATATATCATTGTTAAAATTTTTCAAAATAGAAGAATTGAGGTTCTTAACATTTCTTCTCAAAAGACGCAAAGCCGAGTAGGAGACAGCTAGCATGAAATTATTCGTAGTTTGCCAATACTACAAACCGGAACCGTTCCGCATATCCGACATCTGCGAAGAGCTGGTGCGCCGAGGTCACGAAGTGACCGTGCTGACGGGCGTGCCGAACTACCCGATGGGCCGGATTTACGAAGGCTACCGCCACGGTGAGCATCGTCGCGAGACTGTGCAAGGCGTGGAAGTCCGCCGCTGTTTCACCATCGGCAGGCGCCACGGTGCCATCTGGCGCTTCTTGAACTATTACAGCTTCGCGATTTCGTCAAAGTGTGCAGCCGCAAGACCTGATTTTGGGCCGGCAAGCGGTGGCGATTTTGACGTGGTTCTGGTGAACCAGCTTTCACCGGTAATGATGGCTGAGGCCGGCGTTAAATATGCAAAAAAGCACGGGGTACCACTTGTGATGTATTGCTTGGATTTGTGGCCTGAAAGCCTTTGTACGGGCGGCATAAGGAAAGGGTCCTTCGTGTACAACGTCTTTCATAAAGTATCCGGAAGGCTCTATCGTGCGTGTGACAGGATATTAATGACTTCGCGGGGTTTTGAAAAATATCTCAGCGAAGAATTTGGAATAGAAAAAGATAAACTCTGCTACCTTCCT
>JAEEGU010000175.1 GCA_016280485.1 Bacillota bacterium
ACTTCCCGAATCACGCGCCTAACCCTGAAGACAAGGCGGCAATGCAGGCAATCAGCGGCGCCGTATTAAAGGCAGAGGCAGACCTCGGCATCATCTTTGACACCGACGTTGACCGCTCCGCAGCGGTTGACGAAAACGGCAGAGAAATCGCCAGAAACGGCATCGTTGCAATGGCTGCGGCACTCATCGCTGACGACCACCCGGGCACAACGGTAGTAACCGACAGCATCACCAGCGACTACCTGCCTGAGTTCCTCGAAAGCCGACTCGGATTAAAGCACCTCCGCTTCAAGCGCGGCTACAAGAACGTAATCAACAAATCGATCGAATTAAATAAAGCCGGCGTCGATTCGCAGCTCGCAATCGAGACCTCCGGCCACGCGGCTTACAAAGATAATTACTTCCTCGACGACGGTGCGTACCTCGCGACGAAAATCGTCATCCGCACTGCCCTCTTAAAGAAGGAAGGCAAGGGCATTTCCACTCTCATCGCAGATCTCAAAGAGCCTGCCGAAGCCATCGAAGTCCGCCTCCCGATTTCGGGCGAAGACTTTGCCGAAACCGGTGACAAGGTGCTTACAGAGCTTGCGGCCTTCGTCGAATCCTTCGCAAACGGTGCTGCCGTGCCAAACGATGCGGCTCACGCAGGCTGCGAGGCTTCCGGCACACCGGCGCTCTCGCTTGTCGAGCCGAACTATGAAGGTGTGCGCATCAGCTTTAACAAGGAGCACGGCGACGGCTGGTGCCTGCTCAGAAAATCCCTCCACGACCCAATCCTGCCGCTCAATATGGAATCAAACTCTGAGGGCGGGACAAAAATCATCGCAAAAATAATGAAGGGCTTCCTCGAAAAATACGACGCCCTCGATATAACAAAGCTTTAATGGCCCACATATTGTGGTAGAAACATAGATTTTACTCGATTATACCAACAAAATTCGATAAAAATCAGGATTTATGTGCCAAAAAACAACGGTTCTATGGTATACAAGCAAAAAATGCTATTTATACCATAGAACCGTTCTTCTTTTTGGTATTTTGTTGGTAGAAATGAATAAAAATCTGCTTTTCTACCAACAATCCAACATGTTCGCCCTACTGAGCCAGTGGGTCTACATCGCCCAGCATCAGGTGGAGAATCTCCACGTCTGTGCTTGCCATACCAACGCGGCCCATAGCGCCTATGTTGGCAATAGTCTTTTCGATGTCTTCCTCTACGAGGCCTTCGCCCGGTGCGAAGTGGCGCTTCTTTGCAGCCATCTTGTCAGCGAGCATTGCTGCCTCGAGGCCTGCCGCAATCTTTGCCGCGCAGCTTGCCTTTGCGCCGTCACATACTACACCGCCGACATTTGCGAGAGTGTTGGTGATGGTGTAGCAAATCTCTTCAAATGAGCCCTTCCTCATGTAAGTGATTGCAGCGCCTACAGCTGTGCTTGCGGAAATCGCGCCGCAGAATGCGGACAGCTTTCCGATGTGACGTTTAATGGCAACGCCCACAAGATTGCTTACGCAGAGAGCACGATACATTTCTTCGTCAGTCAAATGAAGCTCTTTTGCGAACTCTACAACAGGTACGGTAACTGTGATACCCTGGTTACCGGAACCGGAGTTAATTACTACAGGCATTGAGCTGCCTGCCATACGAGCATCCGAACCTGCGGCAGCCTTTGCCCTTGCACGGGTTCTGACATCGTTGTCATAGCTTTCCAAAATTGTTTTGCCGACCGATGCACCGTAATCGTTCTTGAGGCCTTCCTCCGCAATTGCGCAGTTTCCTTGATGGCAACGTCGAGCATATCCTTAACATCTGCAATTTCTACGTTGTTTGCAAAATCGATAATATTCCTAATAGATAAAAGTTTTTTGTACTCCGTAATCGGATCCTTTTCCTCGGAGGTGGATTTGTCAACCAAAACCTTGTCTCCTTGGCGCATATAAGTAATGTTTGTGTGGCCGTCCCTAAGGATTACCTCACTTGAATTGCTGCCCTTTGTAGCAACAACTCTGATATAGAGATTGCCCTCACCTTCTTCGAGCATACACTTACAATAATCTGTAGGCAGGAGCTGTTTTGCCTTTTCAATGTCTGCCGGAGTTACGGCAGTTAAAATTTCGAGTTCCTTGTCGGCTCTTGCGCAAAGTGCGCCGAGCACTGCGGCTGCGTCAATTCCTCGCATACCGCCGGAATTCGGTACAATTACACCCTTTACATTCTTGACGATGTTGCCGCTGCACCATACATCCAAATGATCCGGGAATTCACCTAATAGAGATGCCGCCTGACCTGCTGCGAACGCAACCGCGCCAGGCTCCGTACACCCAAGAGCGCGAACGAGCTCTGCGCGCATGATTTCTAAACATGCTTTGTAGATATTCTTGTCCATTTTTACCTCCTAAAATTTAAAAACAATTGTCAGAACAATTTTACAACTTTACAGTTGAGTTGTCAATTTAATTACGGGCCAAAGTGAACCGGCCGTAAGGCCGTCCTACCTGAAAAGCCCCACCACGCCCTGGCTGCCGAGTGTCATAATTACACCCGCAAGAAGCATGCCGCACAGCATCGCCGGGATCGCCTTTTTCATGCGAAGGTCCATAAGCAGCGCCAGCACCGAGCCTGTCCACACTCCCGTCCCCGGCAGAGGAATGCCCACAAACAGCAGGAGCCCCCAAGGCCCATATTTGTCGATGAAACCCGACTTTGCGAGAGTCTTTGCCTTGTACCTTTCGACCGCCGGGCCGAAGGCTTTTGTCCTGCCCAGCATGTCGATTACATATCGCCCCAAAATGATGATGAAGGGGATTGGCACAAGATTGCCAAGCACGCAAATGCCGAACACTTCCGCCCACTTCATGCCGAGCGCCGTTCCCAGAATGATCCCGCCGCGAAGCTCCACTATTGGAATCATCGATACGATAAAAATGGCGAGCTTTGGGTCAATCTGCGCCAGGCTGTCAAACAGTTCTCTGACCATCAGTTCACCCTTTCCGCCAAATTGGCCAAGGCATCAGACTTTGTAATAACGCCGCTGTGGCTGTCGATGCAGATTTCAAAATCCAGGTTGCGGAGCAGCTTCTGAAGCTTTATAACCTCCTCGGGATCGTCCACCCAGTTGCTGCCCACAATGCCCTCGTAGAGACCGTCTCCGATGAAAAGAACCTTTTCCTCCGGAACGTATACTGCGATGCAGTCGCTCCCGTGAGGGCTCGGAATCTGCATTATCACTGCCTTGCAGCCGCCAAGGTCGATTACCATTTCGCCCTCGAATATCATATCCGGACAAAATACCTCAATCGCCGAAAGGTCCGGATAAGCCATTCTGATGTGTTCCTCGCAGAATGTGGGAATCGCACCGGACTCAAGCATTTCGGAGAAGCGTTCCTCCGTCCACTTTACATCCTCGAAGGGAGCAAGCTTTTTAGCGCAATTCTTGCAGGCAATCGTGATTGCCTCAAGCGAAGCCATTCCGAAGCTGTGGTCCCAGTGATGGTGGGTTACAGCCGAAAAGACCGGCTCGGGAAGCCCGTTCTCCTCGAGCGAGGTCATAAACCTTTCCACATGCGCTGCGCCTGTCCCCGCGTCGACCATCAGCGAAAACACGTCGCCGCGCACATAACCGAGCGCAGGAGTGTCGCTTATATCCTCCTGCTCCAAATAATATATTCTGTCGCTTACTTTTTTGAACTCCATTGATATAACCAATACAAACGAGCTTCAGTCCTTACCAAATCTCGTAAAAATGCTTCCTTCCCACAATAACTTTATTTACAAACCCGATTTCCTCGAGCTTTCTCAAATCCTGCCGTGCCGTCTCAAAGGACGTGTCAAAGTGGCTGCGCCAGCCCTCTGTCGTAATAGTGCTTGTGCCTGATTCAATCAGCCATTTTGCACCCATAATGGCGCGTTTGTCCTTTTGCGAATCGAGTATCGCAGAAACTGCCGCCAGCCTGGATATGTGCTGCAGCTTGTCGGATACGCCCTCTAGCGAGCGGGCCAGCATACCGATGTAATACTCGGCAAAGTAGGTGAAGTCTCCGCCGTTTTCAGGTGCAAGAGAGTTTCTGAGCGCCCTGTAATATCTGCTCTTTTCATCCGCGAGCAGCTTTGAGAAAGGCACGCGACCAAAGAAATCGTAGCCCGCATCCATCAGAATAAGGTAGCTTAAGAGCCTTGCAAGTCTGCCGTTTCCGTCGGCAAACGGCTGCACGGATACGAAATAGGCATGCGCTGCCGCAGTCTTTACAATCGGATGAACGCGCGGATCACTCACATAGCGGAAGAGATTCGACATCATCGGTCCGATGCTCATTACCGGCGCCGCTTCGAAAACAACCTCGCCGGCAGAGTTTTTTATGCTCATTTCTCTCGTTCTGTAGCCCTCGCCGTTGGCTTCCGGATTCAAAAGGCCGGCAAGATGCAAAAGCATCCTCTCGTCAATCGAATCCGAAATATGCGAGGCCGCATATTCAAGCGCCGCAAGCGTGCCCTTAAGCATCTGCTCATCACGCGTTCTGTAGCGATCGCCGCTCTCTAAGAATCTCCTCGCTCTCTCAAGAGTCATTGCCGCTCCCTCTACCACGCTCGAGTAGTAAGCCTCATCAATTAAGGTCGCAGCATCCACTCTGTCGCTGTCAGCCTTTACTGAAGTTGCTGCCTCGTTTCTGGCAAGCTCCGCAAGCCTGTCGCCTGCATTTGTGAAGCTTTTGGTCTGTACCATCCAGTAGTTCCTGCCATCCGCATCCGTGAGAGGGAGGGTTTGTGCCCTCTCCTTTCTGTAGGCAAGTTCTGCTTCCCATATCTCATCGACTGACATGGAAAGAGGCATCTTGCTGAGTGTTTCCTCTCTGGAGGTATATTTCTTGTAAAAATCGACTATGAGTGCTTCTTTGCTCATTTTTCAGAGTCCTTTCGTCTAATTTACATCTAATTTATCTCTGCTTTCATCAAAATACTTTTCGATTTCGGCAAGCTCGTCATCGTCCAGGTCCTCGTCCTCGACATTCAGATATTCGTATTTGCCATACTTTTCGCCTTCAAGCATGTCCTGTGCTCGCTTTAAGATATCCGGCAGAGTGTCCCCCGCTTCGTTTGTCGCAAAGCCTATGCTTATATCTATGGTGTAGCCTCGGCCGCCACCGTTCGCATTGTATTCTCTGGTACCCATTCTCAGGCGGCTGCACATTCTGGCAATCTCCGCCGACTCAGAGCTTTCCGACTTGTGCTTGCACAAAATCGCAAAGCAGTTGCCGCTTTTACGGTAGATGTGGGTGTCGAGCTCGCGCCTTGCATCATTGACGATTCCGGCCATAACCACGAGTGCCATGTCGCCCTCATCATAGCCATGCACCTCGTTTATCTTCGCAAATCTATCTATATCGATTAAGATCAGCGACCACGGTCTGTTTTCCCTGAGAAGCCTGTCCATAGCCTTCAGAAGCTGCTTCGAATTATCAAGGTCGGTGAGTGAATCCTTCGAAACACGGTCGCTTATTTCGGAAACAAATATCATCATACAGGTTAATGTAGCGCCCAAGAACGCAATCGGCACACTGCGAACGACATTTTGCATTATAATGTAAGGTGCAGCGACCGCAAAGCTCTTTAAGACGAGTCTCATTCCCCCGCGGTACGCATACAGCGCCGGCTTTGGGAAAAGGCGCAGCACTCTTACAAGCAGATAAACAAGCAGCACATACGAAGTCAACAGCAGCCATTTGTCTCCCGGGCCGTAAATCAGCCTGCCCGCCTCTCTCGAAAGGAAGAGAGGAGTCCTAACCATTATCACAGCAGCTCCCAAAAGAACCGCTCCTACTATTCTCACCATCCAAAAGAGCGGCTCGTATCCAGGTTGCTTAAATCCCAGATACTCTTTGAAGTACCTTGCCAACAAAAAGGCAAAGGCCAGTTTAATCGTCCTGTTGAGGATGTAAACCGCATATATGATTATAAAGCTGACGTGCTGGCAGAATAAATCCAAATAGCCCAGCGCCGCATCCATAATGACATATATTATAGCCATTATGACGACTTTTCTCATCAGTCTCTCGAGATATGTGACGGTTTTTTCATCGAAGAGTATCACAAGCGCTATCGAAAGCGCAAAGACACAAATCGTGAAGCTACTTATGTAGAGCCATTTTACCGCTACTAAATCCTCGCTGCTCGCATTTGCTAGAAAACCCATGCTTCCTCCTCTATTTTATATCAAATTTATCTCAAATTCTACCCCAAAATTTTCGCAAGAACTTCTTTCATTTTATTCACATCGATAGGCTTAGGAATGTGCTCGTTCATGCCCGCCTCAAAGGCCAGCGTCCTGTCCTCTTCAAAAGCGTTCGCTGTCATGGCAACAATCGGAATACCGGAAAGTGCCTTGTCTTCAAGAGCACGGATTCTTCTCGTAGCCTCATATCCGTTCATAACCGGCATCTGAATATCCATGAGAATCAAATCGTAGTCTCCCGGCTTTGATGCGATAACCTTTTCCACTGCGACAGCGCCGTTTTCCGCATTGTCCAGAATAAAGCCCGCTTCCTCCAAGATTTCAACCGCGATTTCACGATTCATTTCGTTATCCTCTACAAAGAGGATGTGCTTGCCCCGGAAGTCATAGTCAGTCGCCGCGCTCTCCTGCCGCGCTTCTTCGGTGAGCTTGAGCGTGAGCCGTACGGTAACCTCCGTGCCGGAGCCTTCTTCGCTCTCAATCGAAATACTTCCGCCAAAGAGATCAACTATGCCCTTGGTGATGGCCATGCCAAGGCCCGTGCCCTGTATGCCCGAAACCGTGGAGGATCTGACGCGTGTGAACGGTTCGAAGATCTTTTTAAGAAACTCTTCGCTCATTCCCATGCCGTTGTCGCTGACTCGGATCTCATAATCTGCGAAGCCCGGCTTTGCGCTCGATAGCTCTTCTTTTGCAAAAAAGCTGATGCTTCCACCGTCAGGCGTGTATTTAACCGCATTTGAAAGAATGTTCAGCAGTATTCTGTTTAGACGCATGCGGTCAACCATGACGGTTCGGTCGCTTACGCCGTCGATATTCTGAACAAACTTTAGCTTCTTTTTCTTTGCGTCGAAGTTTATCAAATCTGCGGCCGAACGCAAAATATCGCGAACCGAATCCGGCTCCTCGGAAAGCTCCACATGCCCTGATTCGATGCGGCTCATGTCTAATATATTGTTTATTAGCGATAGAAGATATGACGATGACTGGTCGATTTTGCCTAGGTAGTACTCGACTAAATCCGGCTCCTCCGCATGCTTTTCCGCAAGCTGCGAGTAGCCCATAAT
>JAEEGU010000176.1 GCA_016280485.1 Bacillota bacterium
GCTATATTCTTTGGATTATCAAGAAGAGACACAAATGGTGTAGCGGCACTATGGCCCGCTACTCTATCTAATACGCCTCTGTCTACAAAAATATTGTTCATTTTGACCTCCATCTTAGCGGTCTCTCTGTACCGCCTTAAAGATTTCTTCCTCGATTATGTTATCAAATATCAGAGCGAGTGTCAATTGATTTAAACGTGTTTTTTGCAAAATTATTTTGTTCCGAAGATTCTGTCGCCCGCATCGCCGAGACCCGGTACGATGTAAGCGTTCTCGTTGAGCTTTTCATCCTTTGCAGCGATGTAGATATCTACATCAGGATGAGCCTTCTGGAGTGCTTCGATGCCTTCAGGTGCTGCAATCATGCACATGAAGATGATGTGCTTTCCGCCGCGCTGCTTTACAAAGTTGATAGCTGCGATTGCGGAGCCGCCTGTTGCAAGCATAGGGTCTACTACGAAAATCTGACGCTTGTCGATGTCTGCAGGCAGCTTGCAGTAGTACTCTACCGGCTCGTGAGTTTCAGGATCTCTGTAAAGACCTACATGACCCACCTTTGCGTTTGGTATGAGCTCGAGCATACCATCAACGAGGCCGAGGCCTGCACGAAGAATCGGTACGATGGCGATGTCTTCACCCTGCAGCATCTTTACTGTGGTCTTGCAAATCGGTGTCTCGATTTCCACATCTTTGAGCGGCAGGTCGCGTGTTGCTTCATAGCCCATGAGCATAGCAATCTCTTTTACAAGGCGACGGAAATCCCTGGTGGTTGTCTCTGTCTGCCTGATGAGTGCTACCTTGTGCTGAATTAACGGATGGTCGAATACGTATACTTTGCCCATTTTTTACCTCCATAGCAATTTAGCCGTTTGTTTATCTATTTTACGTCTAGTTTATGTCTAGTCCGTATTAATCTAGGTCTCTTTTCGGATTACTTTCCAAGTCCCTTTTCAAAGCCTATCAAGCCCTTTTAGAACCCTACATTTCGTTGAGCTGGTTCACACGTCTTTCGTGTCTGCCGCCCTCGAACTCTGTCGTAAGCCAAGCGCGTACGATGTCAAGAGCATCCGGAAGCTCTGTAAGTCTGCCGCCGAGTGCGAGCATGTTCGCATCGTTGTGCTGGCGGGAAAGCTTTGCCATCTCCACGGAAGTGCAGAGCGCGCAGCGAATACCCTTTACCTTGTTTGCCGCGATGGAAATGCCGATGCCGGAGCCGCAGATTACGATTCCGCGATCCGCATTGTGGCGTGCCACAGCCTGAGCACAGGTGCGTCCGAACTGAGGATAATCCACACTTTCCTCGGAATAGCAGCCGAGGTCGCTTACCTCGTGGCCCTCTGCCTCGAGATACATCATAACATTCTGTTTAAGAGCGAAGCCGCCGTGGTCGCTCGCAATAGCAATTTTCATTTGAAACTCCTTAATTTTTCAGTATCCTAGTGTGCAATCACACCTTCACGATATTATATCCCGCGGATTTAAGCATGCGGTTCATTACCGCAAAGCCCACACCGTCGGTATCCGAAAGTGCGCCCGCAAGAATCAGGTCAACGCCCTGCTTGTCGAGGTCGCGCAAATCCGCAAAGAACTCGTGCGCCGCCTCTATAAACGCCTTTTCCTCGAAGAGGAGCACGCCGACGTTGTTGCCGATCTGCTCGTTAAGTACGCGCAGTCTTTCGATTTCCTTTTTCACATTATCGCGCATGCCCTCAACGACAATCATCTCGGCCTTTGGCGCGTAGTGTTTGTACTTCATGCCCGGCGATTTCGGCTTGAAATCCTCGGAGAAGCCCGCATCAAGCGGTGCTCCGCTAGGCCTTGCCTCAGGGCGCGCAAAGAGCGATTTGTCGTACTCAACCTTTTTGCCAAGTGCCGCCTCTATGCTCTCCGCAGTGATGATGCCCGGACGCAGAATCGTCGGCACATCGCCTGTCACGTCAAGCACCGTCGATTCGATGCCCACGCGGCAGTCAGGCCCTTCCAGAATGCAGTCCACGCGGCCGTTAAGGTCGTCGATGCAGTGCTCTGCGCGGGTTGGGCTTGGCGAACCCGAAAGGTTTGCACTTGGCGCTGCAATAGGGCAGCCCGAAAGCTCGATGAGCTTGAGCGCAATCTCCGAGTCAGGCATGCGCACTGCCACGGTATCGAGTCCGCCGGTGGTTCTGTCCGGCACGCCCGGCTTCTTCTTTACGACAAGCGTAAGCGGGCCCGGCCAGAAGTTTTCGATAAGCGTCACGATTGTCGACGACAGCATAGGTGTAAGCTGGCCGATATCGCTGGCTCTCGCTATATGAACGATCATCGGGTTGTCGCTCGGACGACCCTTCGCTTCATACACTCTGCCTACTGCTTCCGCATTCATCGCGTCGGCGCCAAGGCCGTACACGGTCTCGGTCGGAAATGCGACGAGCCCGCCTTCTGCAATGATTTTTGCGGCGATTTCTATATTTTCATCTGTAGGTTTTAAAATTTTAGTTTCCATTTCGCCTGATTCTTTTCTCTGACTGTTCTATCTGACTATATGCGATAGTTTAATAGCCACCGCTCAATGTAATTCCGGCTTCACAGGTTCTGCATGCGCTTTGCCTGATCGTCTGTGATGAGCGCATCGAGGATTTCGTCGATGTCGCCGTCCATGAAGCTGTCAAGCTTGTAAATTGTCATATTGATTCTGTGATCCGACACTCTGCCCTGAGGGAAGTTGTATGTGCGGATACGCTCGCTGCGGTCGCCC
>JAEEGU010000177.1 GCA_016280485.1 Bacillota bacterium
AGTGCTGTGGGGCGTAGAAAAGGGGATTACCACGGGCACCTCTGCAAATACCTTCAGCCCGAAGAACAGGTGCACACAGGCACAGGTTCTGACATTTACATGGCGCGCAAACGGTGAGCCTGAGCCTTCAAACATCAGCGCCACAGCCGCATCGCAATTAGGCGATGCGTACTACAAGGCCGCATTTGCGTGGGCCGAGGAGCGCGGCATGATTACCGCGGCCTTCGTAAGCAAGGGCTCGAATGCTACCACGGCGGCACCGAGGTGCGATATTGTTACCTATCTCTACAAGAATGCGGGCGCGGCTCGTTAGCGGCTCGTTAGCGGCTTGTTAAAATAACCTGTGGCGACGTCAAGCTGCGGAAAACTAGCCTTCCCCTCGAGGGGAAGGTGGCACGATAGTGCCGGATGAGGTGTAAAATGGAAGAAAAGAAAGTCCTGCGACTTGTTCCGGAGTCGCCCTACTTTAACCACGTCAAGGTGGGCGTTTATGACCAAAATGGCGATGAGTGGAGAAAGCGCTGTATGATAGATGTGGAGTACGGGGAAAGCGACATCGCAGATATTATGAAAAAGCTCTGCGAGAGCGGAAAGACAGAGAGGTCGGATTTTGCAGGCTTGACCGGGTCCGAAAAAGAAAAGGCAACGGGGGAGATTATAGCCTACTACAAGGGCTGGATGTACGACCTGATAAAGCGCCTTATCTCGAGCGACTGGACGGCTGAATCCGGAGAGGACGAGGTCCTCGACATTGTTCGGGACCACCTATAAATTTTGTGATATATGGTCTGAGGCACCAAAATGTGTCTACAGACCATAAAGATAAAAATTCTGAAAGAGAGCTGAGGCAAAAAATAAAAAACCGCTGATAATTCAGCGGTTTTTTCCTTGGTACGCGATGTGGGGCTCGAACCCACGACACCCTGATTAAGAGTCAGGTGCTCTACCAGCTGAGCTAATCACGCATACTCAGTTGAGCCAATCGGCACAATTAGTAATATAACATTGGACAGGAGTTTTGTCAACACAAAAATTAAAAATTTGTTATAAATAAAACAAAACCCCGCCCGGCTGTGCTGCGTCGCACAAAAAAGTGTCGCAGAACCCCTCCGAATTGTTCGAAAGCATTTGAAAAATCAAAGATTTTATGATACAATATAGTATCTATAATTGTAGGCACAACCACGGAGGAAAACGACCGCCATGAACACAGATTGGCTCAGCGAAATACAAGAAATATTCACAACCTACCCCGACACCGTTATCCTGATTGCGTGCGCGGTAGTGTTGATTTTTGTGCTGTGGTTAATCCTCCGCAGCGTAAAGCTCTGGTACTGGAAGGTTAACGACCGCGCGGAGGCGCTGGAGTACATCAGCACAACCTTAGGTGAAATAAGGGACGAGGTGTGCGGAACCGAGGACGGAAAAGGCGCAAAGGCCGATGCACGCGGCGGCGCATCAAACAGCCGGTGCGAGGCAGCTAACCCTACAGTCCTCGTTCAGTCGGACAATGCCACAGTGGTGGTGCAGCAGCCTTCCGAGGCCGGAGGGCAAAGCGCAGCGCAGCTTAAGCCAAAAGAGTCTGCGCAGCCAAAGGCGGCACGCGGTAAAACTCCTGAAAAGCAGCCTGCCGATGCCGAGAGCGAAGAGCTTATGCGACAGGAGGAAATAAAAGAAATAGAGGCGATGGAGCCTGACACCTTCGGAAAGGGCGAGGGCATTGCCATACTGGAGATGCCGGCCATGCCTCACTTAGAATCGGATGCGGCGCGCGCGTCCAAATACGAAACGCGCGATTGCAACATAGACAAAACCGGCAGGGTATACACCCGCGCAGAGATAGAAGAAAGCATCAGAAGTTAGTAAACAAGGAGAAAGCAAATGTATTGCAACAAATGCGGTAGAGCAGTCAGAGAGGGCGACATCTTCTGCAGCCATTGCGGAAACAAGCTGCCGATCGAGACGAAAATCGACGTGCCCGAAGTGCAGACGACTTATGAACCGATAACTCCTCCGGGAGCGGACAAAGAGGTTTATTTGCAGACCGGCGAACCGATAAAGCCGGGCAAGTTTGTGCCGCAATTCGAGGAAAGAAAGAGCCCGAAAAAGGAAAGCGAGTTTACCTGGAATACGGAAGACTTCAAGAGGACTCCGAAAAACTCCACAGATTACGAGATCGACTGGCAAAAGCTGCAGATTTACGAAAAGCATCCGGACGGCACCAGAACGGTTGTTGACGAGCCGGGCCCTTCCGTAACCGAAGAAAAGATAAAAGAGGACGTGCGGAAAGAGGCCGTAGCAAAGGATGCTGCGAAAATCGAAAAGTTCTACACCTTTAACCAAAAGCTCGACGAATATCAGAAGCTCCTTGATGACGAGTACAACCGTGTTAACAAGGGACGCAGAGAGGCGGTGTCAACCGCAGCTGCGGCAAAGGTCGGAGAAATACAAAAGGCCATGAAGGAAGGCACCGACATCGACTGGGACGCGATTTCTTCCAAAATAGATGTGGAGAGCCGCGAGGCAGTGCACAAGCAGGAGGCGCCTGCACCGGCACCTGAGCCGGTACCACAGCCTGCGCCTGCACCGGCAGAGGAAAAGACTCCGTCGGAAAAGGATCTCGAAATCCAGCAGAAGAACTTCGAGGGCCGCTTCACCGGCTTCTTCGAGGCGATACAGAGCGGCGAGCCTGCGGTTCCGAGCGAGGGCGAGGAGCCGGTTGAAGAGGAAACGGGTTCGATATTTGACCCGGTAGAGCACCTCAAAAAGGCCGAAGAGGAAAGAGCTTCCGTAGAGGAGGCTGCGGCTGAAAACAGCGAGATTGTTGACAACGACACTCTGATGAAGAGGTTCGATACAAAGGAACTCGAAAAGGACGTTCTTGAGATAGAAATTGAAAAGGAACGTCGGCGCAGAGCCAAGGCCGCGGAGGAACCCGCAGAGGCCGAAGGCGGTGCTCCTGAAGAGGAGCATGCAGCGGACGCTGAAGCACCGGTGGAATCCGAGGCACCTGCCGAGGTCGAAGAACCCGCAGCAGAGGAGCCTACCGAGAATCCGTTCGATGTTATTTTCGGTAATCCGGACGAGGAAAACAAAAACGAGGCCGGCGGTATAGAGGAAAGTGACTCGGACGACAAGCCGGGCGATTCGGATGAAAGCGAAGACGGAGAATCAAAGGGCAGCTTCTTAAAGATTCTCATAGTGATAGTTGCGATTTTCCTGGGTGCGGAGCTGGTCCTAATAGGCGTGCAGCATCTGGCACCAAACAGCGGCCTTGCAAAGTTCATAAACGAAAACCTTCAGGGAATCGTTTTTGATATAGGCGGTAGCGACGCACAGCCGGCAGACACGGACGATGAGGCTCAGCCTCAGGAAGACGAGCCGGTGGTTGCCGAGGGTGTTCCTTTCACAGCCAAGGAACTGGCGGAGCATGCAAAGAACTTTAACGACAACATCGTTGAGATAAAGGCTGACAAAAACCTCTGCTACAATCCGACGGAGACCTACAAGGAAACCCGGATAGCGGAGTCCCAGCCTCTTGAATATAACATTTGGTACAGGGACCTTGCCGACAATATGGTTTACTCGGATATGGCGGCTGCGGACACGCTGGTAAAATACAATTCCATGTGGATTGATTACATCAACAGCGGCGATGAAGAGGTCTTTACCGTTATAGCTCCCGACAGCAAGGTCTACAGCAACTGTAAAAAGGCCACCACAAAGGCTTCTGAAAAGATCATGAAGGAGCTGACAATCGGTGAGGTGCGCAAAACCGAAGGAGGATTCCTGATCTGGGATCGCGAAGTAATTACCACCACAACAAAGAGCGGAGATGTTACAACCGCAACCTACGAGATGGTATATTTCCTGCAGGACAGCGCATACGAGCTCAAGGTAGCCGAATGCTATACACTGAAATCAAATTAAACGATTAAAACAATAAACTCAGAAACCCCAAAACCACAAATCCCCAAATCCATAAATGGAGGACAAAAACTTGGAAAAGAAAAAAAGCGGAACAAAAGTTAAACTGATAATCCTGGTCATAGTGCTGCTCTTCGGACTCTTTATGACCCTGATTAATTTCATTACCGACTTCCTCTGGTTCAAAGAGCTCGGATATGTCAGCGTATTCTTCACAAAGCTCTTTACCCAGCTCAAAATCGGTATACCGGTATTCGTAATAGTAACGATTCTGTCGTTCATGTACCTGGCGCTCTTAAAGCGCGGCTACTACAAAAAGGTGGCATCAAACGACACGCCGAACGAAAAGCTTCTTCGCTGGATCGCACTCGGCTATGCTGCGGCATTCGCAGGCGTTGTTACCTATCTTGCAACAAAGAACCTTTGGTTCAAGGCATTGGAGTTCTTTAACAGCACCGGCTTTGACATCAAGGACCCGCTCTTTAACAACGATATTTCGTTCTACATCTTCAAGCTCGACTTCATAAAGTCGCTGAACGACATATTGATGCTCGTAATTGTAGCTTTTGCGGCACTTACCGTAGTTTACTACATGACGCTCATTTCCATGCGCAAGCCACAGATCTTTGAGAAGGTCGAAGAGGAAGAGGGCCCACACTACGGCACAGACGTCGATTCCGAGGAATACGACGAGGAAGAGCGCTTCGGCGGCAACGTTTCCTCCTTTGAGGACGCGTTCAAGAAGTTCGGCAAGACAATCGGCAAAAAGGCAAAGAGCCGCAAGCCGAAAAAGCAGTTCGACGACAACAACTTCAAGCACCTTTTAAACATTGCGAGCAAGCAGCTTACCGTTCTTGGCATCATCTTCTTCCTGATGGTGGGCGTAAGCTTCTTCTTAAAGCAGTACGAGCTGCTCTACTCGAGCACCGGCGTTCTCTACGGCGCAGGCTACACAGATGTAAACGTTACGCTGTGGATGTATCGTATCATCATGGGACTTGCGGTTGTCGCAGCCGTAACCCTTGTGGTGGGCGTATCAAAGCGCAGCATGCTTGTGGCACTTACAGTACCTGTAATCATGATAGCCGTAGGCCTTGTCGGAACCGGCGCAGGCGTGCTCATTCAGAACTACGTAGTATCGCCTGACGAAATCAATAAAGAAAGCAAGTATCTCGAAAGAAACATTGAGTTCACACAATATGCGTACGGACTGGATCAGGTTGACACCAGAAACTTCGCTTCCGCAAGCACACTTACTGCGGCGGATATCGAGAACAACCCTGAAACCATCAACAACATCCGTATCAACGACTACGAGCCGTCAAAGAAATTCTACAACCAGACTCAGTCCATCAGACAGTACTACACCTTTAACGGCGTAGACGTGGACAGATACATGGTAGACGGCGAATATACGCAGGTCTTCCTCTCCGCTCGTGAAATCGACGAAGAAAAGATCAGCTCCGAGTGGCTGAACAAGCACCTCAAGTACACTCACGGCTACGGCATCACGCTTTCCCGTGTAGACAAGATCACATCCTCCGGTCAGCCGGACATGTTGATTCAAAACATTCCGCCTGAATCGGATATTCCGGAAATACAGATCGACAGACCGGAAATCTACTTCGGCGAACTGACGGACAACTACATTCTCGTAAACACCAACGAGCAGGAATTCGACTATCCTGACGGTGCGGGCAACAAGTACAATCACTATGACGGCACCGCGGGAATCAAGCTCAATTTCCTGAACCGCTTCATGTTCACCGTTCGCGAGCAGCAGTTGAAGCTCCTCGTTTCGACGAACATCACCGGCGATTCAAAGATCATCATCAACCGCGACGTAACAAAGAGAGTAAAGACAATCATGCCTTACCTCTCCTACGAGACAGACCCGTACATGGTTACCGTGGACGGAAAGCTCTACTGGATTATCGACGCGTACACAACCAGCTCGAACTACCCTTATTCCGAGCCGTATTCGCACGAATCGTCCATCAACTACATCAGAAACTCCGTAAAGGTAGTGGTTGACGCATACAACGGTACCACAGATTACTACATCGTTGACGAAACAGACCCGATTGCAATCACGATGCAGAAAATCTTCCCGGCACTCTTCAAGAACATAGATGCAATGCCTGAGGGCCTCCGCGCACACCTTAGATATCCGAACGCCCTGTTCTCAGTACAGGCAAGCGTTTACCAGAGATATCACATGGAGGATGTTGCGGTATTCTATCAGAACGAGGATAAATGGGCAATCGCAAACGAAATCTATGGCACAACCAAGCAGCAGATGTCACCTAACTACTACATCATGAAGCTGCCGGGCGAGGCAAAGGCTGAGTTTGTAAACACCATCCCTTACACTCCGATGGATAAACAGAACATGATGGCACTCCTCGTTGCACGTAACGACGGCGACCACTACGGCGAGCTGGTACTCTATCAGCTGCCGAAGAACAGAATCATCTACGGACCTGAGCAGATTGAGGCCCAGATAGACCAGAACACTGAGATTTCAAAGGAATTCTCGCTCTGGAACTCATCGGGCTCCACATACACCCGCGGAAACATGTTCGTAATTCCTATTGAGAACTCGCTCATCTATGTTGAGCCGGTTTACCTCGAGGCTACGAACTCCTCAATCCCTGAGGTTAAGCGTGTAATCGTGGCATACAACGACCGCATCGCTTACGAAGAGACTCTCGAAGAAGCACTTATCTCGCTCTTCGGTTCAAACGACGGCAGCAACGCCGGCACGCCTTCAAGCTCGGAGATTGACGTACCATCGGGTAGCGTTATGACTCAGGCACAGCTTATCGAAAAGGCAAACGAAGCCTACGAGAAGGCTGTACAGGCACAGCAAAACGGCAACTGGGCGGCATACGGCACATACCTTGACCAGCTCCACAGCTACCTTACTCAGCTGGCAGAGGGTGTAGACGGTGCAACAGTCGAAGATGCTGTAATTGATGCAGATACCGAAGATGCGGCAGCTGCAGAGATTTAATAAATTAAGATAAAAACAATTGGAGGATCCTATGCTGGAATTCAACTACGACAAGATGCTTTTTACCATTCCGGCGGAAAAGCACAGTAAAGAGGAAATAACGAGTCTGCTGAAAGCACACCCGGAGATAAGATTTGTCTCTATGGTGGGAATCGATCTCGGCGGTAACGATACCGACGAGAGGATTCCTGTAAAGCTGTTCATTGAAAAGATGGATAACATGCTGCAGCACGGCGTCCAAACCGACGGTTCCAGCGTAGTGCTGCCAAAGATAGCGCAGCTCAATAACGCAAAGGTCGACATCATACCGGACAAAAGCGTGAACTGGTATGTGGACTACAATTACAAGAATGTTGACAGGGAAACGGGGCTTCCGATCGGAACCCTCCGCATCCCGGCATTCCTGCTCCACAATGATACAAATGAGGTCGGCTCCCGCGTAATCCTCCGCGATGCAATAAAGAATTTCAAAGAGGATCTCATAGAGCTCATTCGCGAAAACCCTTACGTTTGCGAACATCTCCCAATAAACAGTGCAGACGATATCGACGAAATCATCCTGACCTCGGCAACAGAGCTTGAGTTCTGGGTAAAGACACCGGATGACGAGGCGGACCGCGAACAGCTCTCGACAGCACAGATATTAAAGGAACAGTACTGGAAGCGCACAGCGGGTCCTGTCCGCACGGCTCTCGAGGAAACCCTCATCATTCTCGACCACTACGGCTTCGAGGTCGAGATGGGCCACAAGGAGGTCGGTGGCGTAAAGGCGAAGATGGGCAACTCCGGTAAATACGACCATGTAATGGAGCAGCTTGAAATCGACTGGAAATACGCAGATGCGATGCAGGCGGCTGACAACGAAAACATGGTTAAATATGTTGTAAGAGACATCTTCAGATGCTACGGCCTCGATGTTTCGTTCATGGCAAAGCCTGTTCCGGGCGTTGCCGGCAGCGGCGCCCACACTCATATGGGTATTGCCGTAAAGCTGAAGAACGGAAAGATGGTAAACCTCTTCTCGCCGCTTGATCCAAAGGCTGATTACTTAAGCCCTATCGGATTTGGAGCTCTGGCGGGAATCCTCAAGAACTACGAGGTTATAAATCCTTTCGTAAGCTCGACAAACGATGCGTTCAACCGCTTAAAGCCGGGCTTCGAGGCACCGATTTGTATCGTTACATCGCTTGGCCGCTCTGTGGAGCTGCCTTCCCGTAACAGAACGGTTTTGGTGGGCCTTGTGAGGGACATCAGCTCGTCTATGGCGACACGCTTTGAACTGCGATCTCCGAACCCGCGTAGCAACACGTACCTCGTGATTGCAGCGGGCTATATGGCAATGCTTGACGGCATAAAGGCAACGCTGGAGGCAAAGAAAACCTCTGCCGATATGCTTGCCAGCATCAGTAAAAAGTATGGCGAAGCGGACTTCTACCTTGAAAAGAACAGAGAGTACCGCAGCGAAAACGATGTTTTCGATGAATATACACCGGAGGACCGCGACAGACTCTTTGGCAGAGCGCCGCGCACGGTTTGGGAAAACATCAACGCTTTCGAAAAATATCCGGAGCGCCTTGAGATTTTCAAGCGCGACGATGTTATGACCGAGCTGGTGCTCGAGTCTTACAAGGAGGCAACGATTCATCAGTGGGCTCTCGAGCTTCGCAACAGAATCCTGCCGAACACGATGGAAATCCTGCGCAAGTGCCGCAAAAAGCACAACGACAACGACTGCACAAACTATGACGTTGCCGGCTGGATGCACATAGCGGAGCTCAGGGATGAAATCGGGCGGGACAGCTTGGAGAGAACCTCCATGATAACCCGTATCACAGAGGCGCTCGATGCAGAGGCGTATGACCTCGCATCAGATCTGCAGGTTGAATGCCAGAAGATGGTCAGCGACCTGCGCCTTGCTTATGCCATGTACGAAAAGAATTTGTTTTAGATAAAGGAGAAAATCATGTTAGACATTAAACGTATAAGAGAAGACTACGAAGGCGTCAAGGCCGCAGTTGAAAGAAGATGCAAGGGCGATTTCGGTATCAGCAAGATTCCGGCACTCGACGAAAAGCGCCGCTCTGTTCTCGCAGAGGTTGAGGCAATGAAGAGCAAGCAGAATCAGGTTTCAAAGCTCATCCCGCAGAAAAAGAAGGCGGGCGAGGATGTTACCGACATTATGGCAGAGATGAAGGAGCTTTCCGAGAACATCAAAAAGCTCGACGCAGAGGTTTCTCAGATTGAAGAGGATCTTCGCGATGCACTTCTCAATGTTCCTAACACTCCGAACCCTCAGGTTCAGGTGGGCGAAGACGACAGCGCAAACGTAGAAATCCGTAAGGTCGGCGAGCCTACAAAGTTTGATTTCGAAGCAAAGGCTCACTGGGATATCGGTACAGACCTCGACATCCTCGATTTCGAAAGAGCTACAAAGATTGCGGGTACCCGCTTTACAGTATACAAGGGCCTCGGTGCCCGTCTTGAGCGTGCCGTTATGAACTTCATGCTCGACCTTCACACAATCGATCAGGACTACACAGAAATCCTGCCGCCTTTCATGGTAAACCGTGCGGCAATGATTGGTACAGGCCAGCTTCCTAAGTTTGAAGAGGATATGTTCTATGTACCACAGAAGGACTTCTTCCTCATCCCGACAGCAGAGGTTCCTGTAACTAACCTCCGCGGCCAGGAAATCATCGACGAAGCTGAGCTTCCTATCTACTATACAGCGTATACTCCTTGCTTCAGAGCTGAAGCAGGCTCTGCAGGTCGCGACACAAGAGGACTCATCCGCCAGCACCAGTTCAACAAGGTTGAGCTTGTAAAGTTCGTAAAGCCTGAAACAAGCTATGCAGAGCTTGAAAGCCTCACTAACGATGCTGAGGAAGTATTAAAGATTCTCGGCCTGCCGTACAGAGTTGTTCGCCTCTCCACAGGCGACCTCGGATTCTCTTCGGCAATGACCTACGATATCGAGGTTTGGATGCCATCCTACGGCAGATACGTAGAGATTTCTTCCTGCTCGAACTTCGAAAGCTATCAGGCGCGTCGTGCAAACATCCGCTTCAGACCTTCCGAAAAGGGTGCAAAGCCGGAGTTTGTACACACATTAAACGGTTCAGGACTTGCTATCGGTCGTACTACCGCTGCAATCCTCGAAAACTATCAGCAGGCTGACGGCTCGGTTATCATTCCTGAGGCGCTCCGCAAGTACATGGGCGGCGTAGAGAAGATTTCCAAGTAGTACCGCCTACGGAATCTTGGAAAGAATAAATAAGAATTAACGAGGATGGGGGCAGATGGAGGTCTGTCCCTATTTTTTAAGAAAGACTAAGAGATATAAATGGCTAAAGAAACCAATAAAGAAAACAAGTCGAGAGGGCAAGGCAATGCGACTCCGATCGCAGATTTTTTGCTGAAAAATGCCGAGGACGGATATGTGTCCTTTCATATGCCCGGCCACAAGGGCTCGCGAATCTATCACGAGTTCGGATATGATGCCTTTCTCGACAATATGATGGATTGCGACGTTACCGAGATCATAGGCGCGGACAATCTGTTCAAAGCCGAGGGCATAATCGGCGAGGTGGCAAAGCGCTATGCAGAGCTTTACGAGGCTCGCGATTCTTACCTGCTTGTCAACGGCACAAGCGGAGGGCTCATCGCGGCAATCCTTTCAGCCGTGCCCCGCGGCGGCAGGATAATCATGGCGAGGAACTCGCACAAATCCATATTCAATGCGCTTCGTCTCGGCGGCATCCGTCCGGTTTACGCTTATCCCGAAATGATAGAGGAATACGGCATCACCGGCGAGGTCAAGGCGGACGAGATAGAGAGACTGATAAAGGAATATCCCGACGCTTCGGCGGTAATCCTGCCGAGCCCGAATTATTATGGCATCTGCTCCGACATTGAGGCAATAGCAAAGGTTGTGCATGATGCGGGAAAGGTGCTGATTGTGGACCAGGCCCACGGAGCACATTTAAAGTTCTTTGACGGTATATGGGACGAAATGCCGAAAGGCGCCGAGACTTGTGGCGCGGATATAGTCGTAAACAGCACTCACAAAACGCTGGCTTCGTTCACGCAGTCGGCGGTGCTCAATGTCTGCTCGGACCGAGTGTCAAAACTCGTGCTTGAAGACAGACTCCAGATGATAGAAAGCTCCAGCCCGTCGTATCTACTCATGGCGAGCCTCGATATCAATGCGGCAATCCTTTCGGAGCACGGAACAGAGCTTGCGAAGAGATGGCGGGAGAACTTGGAATACGCGCTGCAGCGTCTATCGTCAATAGACAATCTGAAGGTCATGAAGACGCAGCGGCTCGACATGACAAAGCTAAATCTCGATATGAGCGAGCTCGGTCTTGACGGCGGACAGCTCGAGGAAGAGCTCCTCGCGCGTGGCGTCAGAGTGGAGCTTACCACAGGAAACATTTTGATGTGCATGACCGGAATCGGCGGTGCCCGCTCCGACTACGAGCGGCTCGCGGACGCACTGGAGGATATCTCGAAAGAGAGGAAAGCTTGCAGTGGCGGAAAGTCGGTCGGCTCACGGGGCGCCGGAGAGAACTCTGCCGCAGGGGTTGAAAATAGCGACGGCGTGTCTATCGTTAATAGGCGATACGACGGTAATATGCTTTCCTATCGCAGCCTCGAGCTTTGCGATATCCCTGCCGAATCCGAGGTAATCAAGCTCAAGGACGCGGCGGGCAAAATCTGTGCCGCTTCCATCATCCCATACCCACCGGGCATCCCAATCGCTTGCCCGGGCGAGCGCCTCACCGGCGAGATAATCGCTTACATCGAGGGGCTTATCGCCCGCGGCGAAAAGGTTATCGGCGTCACCGCCGGCGAAATTCTGGTCGGATCATGAACTGAGTTGGTATAAATCAAAAATATAGCGGTTAATACCAATAAAAGTCGACGGATATGTTTTTCTTGTTGGTTTTTTTATGAAAATCGATAAAAAAACCAATGCAAAGGGAAAAATCCAAGGTTTTGGAACCGAATTAACGCTGAAAAGCTGAAAAAATCAACGGATTTGTTGGTATTTTTACGGGGATTCAGTGATAGTACCAACATAACGAAAAAATCCTGGGAAATATTAGGAAAGAACGAGAAATGGCGAAGACGATTTTGTGCTATGGCGACTCAAATACATATGGATACGTACCCGAGACGGGGATGCGATACCCGCGGGACGTGCGGTATCCCGGTAGGCTACAGCTCCTGCTCGGCGACGACTATGAAATTGTGGAAGAGGGATGCAACGGCCGCACCACTGTTTACGATGACCCCATCGACGGATGGAAGAACGGGCTGGATTATCTAAAGCCTTGCATCCATTCTCATAAGCCAATCGATGCAGTGATTATGATGCTCGGAAGTAATGACCTAAAGACTACGTTCCATTTAAAGGCAGAGGACATTGCAGAGAGTGCGGGCAAGCTAGTTGATGTCATAAAAGAGTTCACTCTTGAGAAGCAGGGCTTCGTGCCAAAGATAGTTCTCGTTTCACCTCCGCACATCGGTGAAAACATCGCAAGCTCACCGTTCTACGGAGCATTTTCGGAAGAGGCAATTTTCGAGTCCCATAGGTTTGCGGAGTGCTATGCCGCGGTGGCAAAGGAACGCGGCTGCATCTTTTTCGATGCGGCAAAGTATGTGGAACCGTCGCACTTTGATTCTCTTCATCTCACCCCTGATGCTCACATAACCCTCGCCGACGAACTGGCAAAGGTCATAAAGGTAGCAAAATAAAATAATAACCCCCCGGGGAGTTTCTCAAGCCTTTCCTTTTTTGCTACACTTGATTTTGCGTGGTGTAAATTGCGCGCACAGAAAATCAAGAAGATAAAATACAGAAAGGGAAGGCTATTATAATGAAAAAGATTCTTTCTATTTTA
>JAEEGU010000178.1 GCA_016280485.1 Bacillota bacterium
GATATGAAGGGTATGTCTCATCCGATTTTGGTAAGCGGCACTGACGGTGTCGGCACCAAATTAAAACTTGCTTTCCTCCTAAATAAGCACGATACAGTGGGCATCGACTGCGTTGCTATGTGCGTGAATGACGTAATCTGTGTGGGAGCGAAACCGCTCTTCTTCCTCGACTATATCGCTTGCGGCAAGAATGTGCCGGAAAGAATCGAGCAGATTGTTTCCGGCGTATGCGAGGGCTGCGTGCAGAGCGGTGCGGCACTTATCGGCGGGGAAACCGCTGAAATGCCGGGGTTTTATCCGATTGACGAATATGACCTTGCGGGCTATTGCACAGGTATGGTTGATAAAGATAAGATTATTGACAACCAAAAGATGCAGGCAGGCGACATCGTGATTGCGTTGCCTTCGTCAGGCGTTCATTCCAACGGCTTTTCACTTGTTCGCAAAGTGTTTGATGTAGAAAAAACGGATTTGAAAAAGCCGGTGCCTGAGCTTGGCGGAAAGGGTCTCGGCGAGACACTTTTAACTCCTACCAAAATCTACGTAAAGCCGGTACTCGCGCTGATGGAAGAGGTCGAGATTCACGGAATCTCGCACATCACCGGCGGCGGATTCTACGAAAACATTCCGCGCAGCATTCCTGACGGACTATGTGCGGCTATCGACAAGGCAAGCGTAAAGATCCTTCCGATTTTCGACCTCATCGCAAAGGTCGGCGGTATCTCCGAGCACGACATGTTCAACACTTTTAACATGGGTGTCGGCATGAGCATCGTGGTGCCTGCGGCGCAGGCTGACAAGGCTATCGAGGTCTTAAATGCAAACGGCGAGGATGCTTACATCATCGGCCGCATCGAAAAAGAAAGCAACGACGGAGAGAAAATCAGGCTTAACTAAGTTGGTTTATAATCCATTCGGGACATCCGATGATTAAAGAGGTTATTATGAAAAAGGTTGCAGTTTTGGTATCCGGGGGCGGTACAAACCTCCAGGCGATACTCGACGCAGAAAAGAACGGTATTATCAAAAGCGCATCGGTGGTTCTCGTTGTCTCTGACAGCGAGGGCGCCTTTGCGCTAAAACGCGCTGAAGGGGCAGGTGTAAAGGCAATCTGCATTCCGAAAAAGTCCGAGGGCTTCGAAAAACGCCTGACTGAGGCTCTTGACGAGGCGGGCGTGGACCTCATAGTGCTCGCGGGCTTCCTCAGCATACTTTCCGCGGAGTTCACAAAGCATTTCGAGGGCAAGATCATCAACGTGCATCCATCGCTCATTCCTTCGTTTTGCGGCAAGGGCTACTACGGGCTAAAGGTGCATGAAGCGGCGCTTGCACGTGGGGTAAAGGTGACGGGAGCCACGGTGCACTACGTTAACGAAATCCCGGACGGCGGTGCAATCATCGCCCAAAAGGCGGTAGCGGTAGAGGAAGGCGACACACCGGAGATTTTACAAAAGCGCGTGATGCGGGAGGCGGAGCATATAATCCTTCCACTCGCGGTAGAGCAGATCTGCAGTAGATAAAGCACCTCATCCGGCACTATCGTGCCACCTTCCCCTCGAGGGGAAGGCTTTACAAAGGAGAATGAAATGAACGTATATGAAACAAAAAGCATAAAAGAGCGTATTGATGGTAACCCTTATGTGGGACGCGGTCTGGTGGCCGGAATGAGCGAGGACGGTAATTACGCGGTCAGCGCTTATTTTATAATGGGACGCTCCGCAAACAGCAGAAACAGAGTGTTCGTTATGCACGGTGAAGACATGTACACCGAGCCGTTCGAGCCTGAAAAGGTCGAGGACCCGAGCCTCATCATCTATCGCGCTCTTACAAGATACGAAAATCACCTGATCTACACAAACGGCGATCAGACGGATACAATCCTAAAGGGCTACGAAGAGGGCAAGACATTTTCCGAAGCTCTCAAATCGCGCACATTTGAGCCGGACGGTCCGAACTGGACACCTAGAATTTCGGTGGCGATGCATTTTGGCGAGTGTGTAAAGGAATTGACATATGAAATGAGCATCTTAAAGAGCGCGGATCCGGAAGGCAAGGCTTGCAACCGCTTCACCTTCGATTACGAGGCGCTCCCGGGAATCGGACATTTCCTTCACACATATATCACGGACGGGAATCCGCTCCCGACATTCTGCGGCGAGCCTGAAAGAATCACGATTCCAAACGATATCGACGAGCTTTCCGATGCGATTTGGAACTCACTTGACAAGGAAAACAAGATTTCACTGTACGTAAGATATACCGCACTTTCCGGCAAATCCGTGCAGGAGAGACTTATCAATAAAAATCAATTATAAGGTTGCTCTGCGACTAAAGTTACCGCAATCCACAACAAAACGGAGGTAGAAATGAAAGAGTTCGAATTAAAATACGGGTGCAATCCGAACCAGAAGAATGCAAAGATATACATGGCAGGCGGCGGGGACCTTCCGATAAAAATATTAAACGGCAGGCCCGGCTACATCAATTTCCTTGACGCATTCAATTCGTGGCAGCTGGTGAAGGAACTTCGCGAGGCTACAGGCCTTCCTGCTGCTGCAAGCTTCAAGCATGTAAGCCCAAGTGGCGCCTCCGTCGGCACACTTCTTTCGCCGGAGCTTAAGAAGTCGATGGCGGTTGACGACATCGAAGGGCTTGACGACTCACTTCTGGCATGTGCTTACGCAAGAGCGCGCGGCACCGACAGGCTGTGCTCGTTCGGCGACTTCATCGCACTTTCGGACACCTGCGATGCGGTTACGGCAAGCATCATAAAGCGCGAGGTTTCGGACGGAATCATTGCTCCGGGCTACACTCCGCAGGCACTCGAAATTTTAAAGTCGAAAAGAAACGGAAATTATAATATAATAGAAATTGATGCGGAATATGTGCCGGA
>JAEEGU010000179.1 GCA_016280485.1 Bacillota bacterium
GCCGGTGCGGCAGCAATAACCGCTCCGATTTCCATGCGCTTTGCAGCGTAGCCCGGATGGTAGATTTCGTCAACGATGCCGGTCGCAAGGCCAATCTGGTTGCCATAAGAGGAATAGCCTGCCGCAGCCGTTGTAACGATTTTACGCTGTGGAAGCTTGCCCTCGATTGTTTCTTCGATCGGTGTACGCGGATCTGCCGCGCCTGTCACGCGCATCGCACCATATACATAGGCTCTTCCCGAAAGCGGATCGCGAATAGCTCCGCCGACGCAGGTTGCTGCGCCGCCGAAAGGCTCGATTTCCGTCGGGTGATTGTGTGTTTCATTCTTAAAGAGCAGCAGCCACTCCTCTCTTTTGCCGTTTACATCAACTTCCGCACGCACTGTGCAGGCGTTGATTTCTTCGGATTCGTCGAGTTTTTTAAGCTGCCCTGTTTTCTTTAAATACTTTGCCGCAATTGTGCCAAGGTCCATGAGACAAATAGGCTTTTCACGTCCAAGCTCTTTGCGAACTGCGATATAGTCCTCGTAAGCCGACTGGAGCTGCACATCCCTAAAATGCACATCGTCGATGATTGTGCCAAAGGTTGTGTGTCTGCAGTGGTCGGACCAGTAGGTGTCGAGCACCTTAATTTCGGTGATGGTCGGCTCGCGATCCTCACTTTTGAAGTATTCCCTGCACATCTTGATATCGTCAAGATCCATGGCAAGGCCGCGACTTTCGATGAACTTTTGAAGCTCATCATCGCTCATTTTTGTAAAGCCGTCAAGCACCTCTACAGATTCCGGCACACTGTAGTTTACTGTAAGCGTCTCCGGCATATCAAGGCTTGCTTCTCTCGCCTCTACAGGGTTTATTACATATTTCTTTATGATTTCAACATCAGATTCGGAAAGGCCGCCCTTTTCGCCCTCGAGGATGTAGACCTTTGCGGTGCGAACAATCGGGCGCTCGCCCTGAGACATAATCTGGATGCACTGAGCCGCAGAGTCTGCGCGCTGATCAAACTGACCCGGCAGATATTCCGTCGCAAAAACCGAAAGGTTATCTTCACCCTTTGTGAAATCTGCGATATCCTCCCCGGTCACATCGAGCTGCGGCTCGGAGAAAACGGTGCCGATTGCACGCTTAAACAGCTCAGGCTCGATATTTTCAACATCGTATCTGTTTACGATTCTGAGCTCCTTAAGATTTTTAATCCCGAGCAGATTCTTTATATCGCCCTCAAGAGCTCTCGCCTCGGAGGCGAACTCACTTAATTTCTCTACATATATTCTAAAAACCATAGTTCCTCCTAAATAACACCTCATCCGGCACTGTCGTGCCACCTTCCCCTCTAGGGGAAGGCTTTAAACAAAACCTAAGGCGCAGTAAAAATCTTCTCCCAGCCGCCACCACAGTCGGGCACCACATTCTAAAGGCGCAGTAAAAATGTTCTGCGGCTACCACAGTCGGGCACCACGTGCTAAAGCACTGTGCCCTTTGCGTGAGTCCTGCCACTGCTCTGTCAAGCCAGTCGCAGGGCTAGGGCTGCACCGCCGCAGGTTATTTTGACAAGCCGGCCTTTAGCGCTTTGGCGCCGATGTCCGTGCGTAAGTATTTATTCTCGAAGTGCACGCAGGATGCACGTGCGTAGGCCATGTCGATTGCCGCTTCGAGCGAGCCTGCTACCGCCGTTACGCCCAGTACTCTGCCACCGTTTGTAACAAGAGCTCCTTTAGGGTCAAGCTTTGCACCCGCCATGTACACGTAAGGCTCAACACTTTCGTCCATCGTAATTTCAAAGCCCTTTTCGTACTCCAGCGGATAGCCCTTGGAAGCGCAGATTACGCAGCATGCGTGGCTGTCCTTAAACTCCACTCTCGCATCCGCGAGGCGCTCGTTTGTTACGGCGCGCATTATTGTAAGCAGATCGCCATTAAGAAGAGGCAGTACCACCTGCGTCTCCGGGTCGCCGAATCTGCAATTATATTCAATTACCTTTGGACCGTCCTTTGTCAGCATCAGTCCAAAATAGAGGCATCCCTTGAACTTGCGGTTTTCCGCATTCATCGCGTTCATGGTAGGAATGAAGATTTTCTCCATGCACTCCTTTGCGATTTCCTCTGTATAGTAAGGGTTCGGTGCAATAGTTCCCATTCCGCCCGTATTAGGACCGGTATCGCCGTTTCCGATGCGTTTGTGGTCCATGGAGGAAACCATCGGAACCACTATATTTCCGTCTGTAAATGCCAGAACGGAAACCTCGGGGCCGGTTAAAAATTCCTCAATTACGATTTTATCTCCGCTTGCTCCGAACTTGTGGCCCTCCATAATTTCTTTTATGGTTTCAAAGGCCTCTTCCCTGCTCTCAGCGATAATAACTCCCTTTCCGAGTGCCAGTCCGTCCGCCTTGATTACGATTGGAATAGGCGCATTTTTTATGTAATTGAGCGCATCATCGACATCGTCAAAGGTTTCGTAAGCGGCTGTCGGTATACCTGCACGCTTCATGAGATCCTTTGCAAATGCCTTGCTGCCCTCGATGATTGCGGCACGTTTATTCGGTCCGAAGCACGGAATACCTGCTGCCTCCAGCATATCCACGCAGCCGAGCACCAGTGGATCGTCCGGTGCAACGATTGCATAATCGATTCCCTGCTCCTTTGCAAAGCGCGTGATGCCATCAATATCCTTTGCCGGTATATCCACAAGGATTGCGTCCTTTGCCATTCCGCCGTTTCCGGGAACCGCATAAACGCATTCAACCGTCGGATTTTCCTTGATTCGTTTGATAATAGCATGCTCGCGGCCACCGCCGCCGACAACCATTACTTTCATATTGCCTCCTATACACCTCATCCGGCACTATCGTGCCACCTTCCCCTCAAGGGGAAGGCTTTTCGCCGACTTAGTTCTATTCTAGTGATGAAATAATCTCAATCCTGTAAAGGACATTGAGATACCGAGCTTTTTGCAGGTCTCGATTACGAGATCGTCGCGAATCGAGCCGCCCGGCTGTGCGATGTATTTCACACCGCTTTTTCTTGCTCTTTCAACATTGTCCGGGAACGGGAAGAATGCATCGGAGCCCAGTGAAACGCAGTACTTTCCGCCAATTTCAGCGAGTCTCTTTTGCTGCAGCTCCTTTGTAAAATACGCCGGTCTTTCGGTGAAATAGTTCTGCCAGATGCCATCGGCGCAAACATCCTCTTCGTTTCCGTTGATGTAGGAATCTATCACATTATCCATAATCGGACGCTTGATATCATCCCTAAACGGCAGGCTCAAAACCTCCGGAGCCTGGCGAAGCAGCCAGTTGTCCGCTTTGGAGCCCGCGAGGCGTGTGCAGTGGATTCTCGACTGCTGTCCTGCGCCAACGCCGATAGTCTGGCCATCTGCCGCATAGCAAACCGAGTTTGACTGCGTGTACTTGAGCGTGATAAGTGCCACTAGAAGGTCACGGATTGCTTCCTTTGGAAGTGCAGAGCCCGCAACCACATTGTCAAGAAGCGAAGCATCGATTCTGTTCTCGTTTCTTTCCTGCTCGAAGGTTATTCCGAAAACCTGCTTGGTCTCTTTAGCCTCCGGCACATATTCCGCATCAATTTCTATTATATTATAATTTCCGTTTCTTTTCGACTTTAAAATTTCGAGTGCCTGCGGAGTGTAGCCCGGAGCAATGATTCCGTCCGAAACCTCGCGCTTTATGATGCTTGCCGTAACC
>JAEEGU010000180.1 GCA_016280485.1 Bacillota bacterium
ACTCCGTTGTCTATTATAAGCTTCATTACCTTTTCGAGATAAACATTGGTCAGGAAATGCTTGCGCGAATAGGTTTCCTCTACACTCTTACCATACTGTGCCTTGAACTCTTCGTTAGATTCAAAGCCCATGGACTCGCAGGCTTTTTGGATTTCCGCATTGTATTCATCCTCTGATACCGTGATACCCTCTGCATGCGCAATATAGTAGAGCAGCATTTCGTTCTTAACTACTTCCTTTGCGTAGTCTTCGATTTCGGCATTGAGCTGTTCCTCTGTAAAGCCCATCATGCTCATATAATCCTCGAGGGTATAACCAAACTGGCTTGCATAGCCTATGATGTAGTTCTTGTAGTCTTCCTTTTCGGCCTTTACTTCCTTTTCAGGATAGTCTAAGACCTCAGTCTGTTCTACAAGCTTTTGCCAGATTTCGGAGTTGCGGGTTTCCTCTGCCTCCTCGCGGGTTTCCTTTAAAAGATCGTCATACACGCTTTCTTCATATTCGTTAAGAGTCTTGCAGTCGCTGACCTTCTTCACCCAGTCGATGTCATATTCCGGAATGTGCTTTATGTTCCTGCTGTGGATTTCTACGGTAAACTGACAAGGCTTGCCCGCAAGATCTGCCGCATGGTAGTCATCCGGGAAGCGTAAGTCGAGCACAACGGTGCTGCCTACCTCTGCGCCAACAAGGCCTGATTCGAAGCCATCAATGTAGCCTGCCTGACCTACAATGATGTCCGTGCCCATGCCCTTGGTGCTTCCGCCTTCAAACTCTACGCCGTCAATTGTGCCTGTATAGTCGATGTTGATGGAGTCACCTTCTGCAACGGTGCCTGTAGTCACCTTTTCGGTAGTGGCATCGTCTTCGCGGCGCTTGTCGATTTCTGCACGAATGTCGTCGGAGCTAACCGTAACATCGAGCTTTTCAATCGCTACGCCCATGTAGTCGGCCGGAACGATATACTTTGAAAGATCATAATCGTACGGCTCGTTTCCGTTGCTGCTGCCGCAGCCTGTGAGAAGCAGTGCCGCTGTCAGGCAAAGCGTGCCGATTACGGCAATAAAGCGCTTAGCCTTTCCTGAAAAATATGTCTTGTTCATATTGTCTCCTTGTCAAAAACCTCCCCGGGTCACTACCTGAGGAGGTCGGATGTTCTGTGCTTATTTGAGTGCAGCCTTTGCCTTGTCGCAGAGAGCTGTGAAGCCCTGAGCGTCGTAGATAGCCATCTCGGAGAGCATCTTTCTGTTTACTTCGATGCCTGCCTTGTTGAGACCGTCGATAAGTCTGCTGTAAGACATGTCGTTCATTCTTGCTGCTGCGTTGATACGAGCGATCCACATCTGTCTGAACTGTCTCTTCTTGAGCTTGCGGCCAAAGTAAGCGGATCTAAGCGATCTCATTACTGCCGGATTAGCTGCTTTAAATATAGTGTGCTTTGAGCCGTAAAAGCCCTTTGCCATCTTTAAGATTTTCTTATGTCTCTTGTGAGCGTTTAAGCCCTTCTTTACTCTTGCCATTATTCTTTACCTCCTATTTACCCATTGATCTAAGCATTCTCTTCAAATCTGCGCTTGTGAGAGTAGTAGCCTTTCTGAGGCCTCTCTTTCTCTTTGCGGTCTTCTTTGTAAGAATATGGCTCTTGTATGCCTTGTTTCTCTTTACTTTACCGGAACCGGTTAACTTCAGTCTTTTGCATGCGCCTCTGTGAGACTTCATCTTGTTCTTTGCCATTTTGGATTGTCCTCCTATGTGATTTTTGTATTAACTATTTATCTGATTTCGGTGCAAGTACCATGATCAGGCTGCGACCCTCGAACTCCGGCTTTTTCTCGACTGTTCCGACTTCGCTGACAAACTCTGCGAACTTGTTCATTACAGCCATGCCTGTGGATGCATAATCCTTTTCACGGCCGCGAAAACGTAAGGAGACCTTTAATTTGTCCCCGTCTGCGAGGAATTTTGCGCCGGTCTTTGCCTTTACGGCAATGTCGTGCTCCTCAATAAATGTGGAGAGTCTGATTTCCTTTACCTGTGTCTGCTTTTGCTTTTTCTTTGCATCCTTTTCACGTTTCTGCATATCGTAGCGATACTTTCCGTAGTCAAGGATCTTGCATACAGGCGGATTCGCATTCGGTGAAATGTTCACCAGGTCGAGATTCTTTTCGGCAGCCAGGTTAAGAGCCTCTTCGCGGCTCATTATACCGAGCATATTGCCTTCGTTGTCGATAACTCTGAGTTCATTGTCACGAATTTCTTCGTTGATGAGTGCTTCCTTACTAATGGTTATTACACCTCCTTGAGCATAAAAATAGCGGATATCGAAGATATCCGCGTGAAAACTGACACAGTGCCGCAAACGGCATGCGAGTCTTTGCCATATCAACCCCTGCCGGCCATCCGGTGAGGTGAGAAGCGGATAACTTCTACTTCATACTCGAATATACTAACATAGATGTGTGCCCCATGTCAAGAACTTTTTTAAGCCATCTGCCTATTCCGCCTATTCCGCCTCGGGAAGCGCAAACTTAACAACACTCGAAATTGTAAGGTTTAAATGCCTTCTGTCGCTAAGGTCCACCAGCTTCGCCTCATCGCCTGCGTCCTGGAGTCTCAAAAGAGGTCTCCTTTTGTCCTTTCTGATGTCCTGAACAACCGCGCGTGAACCGTCGGACAGGCAAACGCAGGTGCCTACCGGATACGGCTCAACCTTGCCGGCAAATACCGATGCGATTTTCGGGTCAAAAAGTGTACCGCTGCCGCCCATGATGAACTCAATGGCATCTGCGGATGAATATGCAGGATGGTACGAGCTCTCGTTAATGAGCGCATCGTAAACGTCGGCTACCATTATTATTCTCGCATATTTTGAAATGCTTTCCTTTTTTCTGCCCTCAGGATATCCGCTGCCGTCCCATCTCTCGTGATGGTCGAGGATTGCCTGATATGCACTCATCGGAAGGTTGAAGTTTTTGCGTACAAAGTCAAGGCTTATTCTGCAGTGGGATGCTACAATTTCCTTTTCACTTGTATTTAGATCCGTACTCTTATCTCTGATTTCCTTTGGAACCCACAGCATTCCGATGTCGCAGAATAATGCGGCATAGCCTATGGAAAGCAGCTCATCGTTTGCCAAATCGAATTGGGATGCAAGCGCTATGGAAAGGACACAGGTGTTGATTCCTCTTGCCAATATTTCTTCATCTATTTCAACGCCAAAATCAACGGTATTAATCCATTCATTTCCCCTTTGAATGATTTCCGAAATAACGGGATAGAGGGATTCTCTCATTACCTTTGGAGATTTAACAAAACCCTTTGCGGCTGCAAGAGCATTAAAATCCAGCATCTTTTTAAGGTTATAATTATACTGTCCTTCTTTTCCTTTAAATCCGCCAATATTTTCTGCGGAGCCTTCTTCTATGTAGAGACCCTTTACTCCCTTATCTTTTAAAAGCTGTATGGAATGTTTGCTGACTTCGGCACCACTGTTTAAAAAAACCACGCCACCCGAGATAACGCTTCTTTCAAGGACCATGCCCGGTAAAACATTTTCCATTAATAAATACATTCATTCACCTCTATAAAAATACACAATAGTACAATTTTGCGGACAAGAATGGATTATAGTACACTCTTAAATTAAATGCAAGAGGAATTTTGGGTTTTGCGTCTACTTTTTTAAGATTGGTTAAAAAAAGTCCACCCCGCTGCCGGGATGGACTTTTGAATTGCTTAATTTTGAACGTTTTAGCGGTTTTAATTTACACGGTCTGTGATTTCGCCGGACTTTAAGCGGTCGAAATACTTCTTTGTTTCTGCACTTACCACACCACCGAGTGCGAGAATCGCAATCAGGTTCGGGATAGCAATGAGACCGTTAAAGATGTCTGCGATGTTCCATACAGCCTCGAGGCTGATGAACGGTCCTACGAAGATCATGATGATGTAGAGCCATCTATATGCAGTAAGCGCACCGCTCTTAGGAGATCCTACGAGGAACTCAAGTGCACGCTCGCTGTAGTATGACCAGCCAAGGATGGTTGTGAACGCGAAGAATGCGAGGCAGATCATCAGCATGAATGAACCTACATTGTAAGACCAAGGCAGGCCTGTACCGATGGCATTTGCCGTAACAGCCGCACCCTTTAATCCGATTTCGTGAGAACCGGTTACGATGATGGCAAGACCTGTGAGGTTACAAATGATAACCGTATCGATGAATACACCCATAGCGTTGATGAGACCCTGGCGAACAGGTTCTTTTGCCTCTGCCGCAGCAACTGCGATAGGAGCGGAACCAAGACCTGCTTCGTTGGAGAAGCAGCCTCTTGCTACACCCTTTTGCATTGCAAGCATCATCGCACCGACTGCACCGCCGGCTACAGCATGTGCGCCGAAGGCACCGCTGATTACAGCACCAATTGCTGCAGGGATTTCAGATGCATTGTAGATAAGTACAGCGCCTGCAACCAGGATATAAACCGCTGCCATGAAAGGCACGATTGCGCTTGAAAAGCTTGCGATACGCTTGATACCACCGAGGATTACGAGTGCTGCGCAGATTGCCACAAAGAGCGCTGCGAATACTGTAGTCCAGGTGAAGCTTCCGAATGCGATGTGAACGCCATCAGGATCGAAGAATGTATTAGCCGCGGAAACGATGGAGTTTGCCTGCGTCATTGTACCGATACCGAGGATTGCCGCACCTACAATAAATACTGCGAAAATCTGTGCGAGCCATTTCCACTTTGTTCCCATACCCTTTAAGATGTACATGAAAGGTCCGCCGAGCACGTGCCCGTCTTCGGTAACTTCACGATACTTTACCGCGAGAAGACACTCTGCGTACTTTGTACCCATTCCGATCAGCGCCGCAACGATCATCCAGAAGAGTGCTCCCGGACCACCGATTACAACAGCTGTCGCAACACCTACGATGTTTCCTGTACCGACTGTCGCAGACATTGCGGTACAGAAAGCTCCGAATGCCGATACTTCTCCGGCTTCAACGCCCGGCTCGCGGCTTACCATGTAACGGAAGCCCTTACCGAAGTGAGCGAAGTAGGTGAAGCCTGCTCTAAAAGAGATGTACAGGCCCACACCGATGAGAAGCACCAGCAAAGGCACGCCCCAGACGAAATCGTCAATTACTACTGTTAATTCTGTGAAACTCATTTTTTTCTTCTCCTTTTCTGCTGTTAAGATTAAGCAATAAAAAAAGTTGAGCGTAATGCCCAACTTCCGGAGAGATACATAAGCATAAACCATACGCTCTGTCCTCTTTGCCTGAGATATCACTAAAGATCCGCTTAATATCTTTAGCTTAAACCTTCGGCGCTCCCCTGGGTGGGGAGTCTCTCCAGAGAGTAGCATCAGTCCAATTTGGACATTATCTAACTATGGATAAAAGTTTACTACAATAAAGCATTGTTTGCAAGTGTTTTTTAACAAAAACAATTTTCAAGCATATGCTTTCTGCACAAAACATATGACTTTTTTATGCATAAACGCTTGACTTTCTGCATAAAGAATGTTACTTTTATATGCAGAAAGGAGCTTCGTTATGCATATATTTGACTATTCATTTTTACAGAACGGCCTTATTCCGGCAGGATTATTCAATATCACAACGGATATATATACATTACGCGCTATGGCTTCAGATCGAAAAACTAATTTTAATGATGTGTTCACTGAATTAGAGGCAATAGCAAAGGTACAGTCTGTAAAGAGTTCTAATGCGATTGAAGGAATCATCACCACAGATGACCGTATAAAAGCAATTGTAAACGGGAATAGTGCCCCGTTAAACCACAGTGAGCAGGAAATTGCCGGATACAGAGATGCGCTTGCAGAAATTCACACGGGATATGCTAATATGGATTTCCGACAACCTGATATTTTGCGGCTTCATTCCATTATGATGAATATTGCGGGATATTCACATGCGGGTAAATACAAAGAATTTGACAATGAGATTATCGAAGAAGATAAAAATGGAAAAAGGCATGTAAGATTTCATCCAACATCGGCAGCTGATACTCTGGAAGAGATGGAGCAACTTGAATTGGCATATTTAGAGGCAAGAGATAATCCAAATATAAACCAGCTTCTCCTTATTCCTTGTGTAATTCTTGATTTTCTTTGCATACATCCTTTTAGGGATGGGAATGGTAGAATTTCAAGATTGCTATCTTTGCTGCTCCTTTACAAAAACGGTTTCGATGCCGGTAAGTATATTTCCTTCGAGGAACAAATCAATAATCGAAAAGGAAACTATTATGACGCATTGCAAAAGTCATCCCAAGGTTGGCATGTGAATAATCACGACTACTCCGCTTTTATTCTGGAGTTCATTACAACAGTATATACTTGCTACAAGGAACTGGATAAGAGATTTGCTGTTATTGGAAGCAAAAAAGTGACAAAACAGGCAAGGATTGAAGCAACTGTCCTGAATAGTCTTACGCCAATATCAAAAGCAGATATAGGAAAGATACTTCCGGATGTAAGCGCTACAACTATTGAAGCAGTTTTAGGAAAAATGGTAAAAAACAAGTTAATCAGTAAAGTCGGAACCGGGAAAGGAATAAAATACATAAGTAACGGCACTACAGATTCTCTTGTCGGAATTATTAAAACCAACACTGATTTAGACAGCACTAAAGAGAAAACTCTGAAAGAAAAATATAGTATTACCAAATGAAATCAAAATCCACCTTGGATAGCCAAGGTGGATTTTGATTTGCCTAAGTTAGCTGAAATAACGGAATACGCCGCGGACATGGCCGAGGATGCGCGCGTCCTGTACTATGATAGGACTCATCGTATCGTTTTCCGGCTGGAGGCGGATATGTCCGTCCTCTTTGTAGAAGCGCTTTACAGTAGCCTCGGATTCAAAGCCGTCAACCATGGCAACGACGATATCACCGTTTTCTGCGGTTTCGCGCTGTTCAACGAGGATGTAATCGCCATCGTAAATACCCACATTAATCATACTGTCTCCGTGAACGGTCAGCATGAAATTGTTCTTTCCACGGGAAACATAAGATGCAGGAACCGGGAATGTGGATTCAATATTCTGTTCCGCAAGGATAGGCTGTCCCGCGGAAACTCTGCCGACAACCGGTACATCTACAATGTCCGCACGCTCCGGTACCATGGCGCCCTCTGCGGCCTGTCTGCCCGAGTCAGCGCCCCCGCGCATGCCCTCCGGCAGATTTTCGTCAACTATCATGAGAGCTCTGTTCTTTGCAGGGTCTTTTTTGAGATACCCCGCACGTTCGAGATTTTCTATATCCTTGTGGACCGTACTGGTGGATTTGATACCAAGATCCGCACAAATCTCGCGCACTGTAGGCGGATAGCCCTTTGCCGCGATTTGCTGTTTCATATATCCGAGAATACGAAGTTCACGTTCCTTTAAAATACCTGAAGCCATAGTATTACCTCCTATTACGAACATAATACCACAGCTTCACCAAAAAGTAAACATCTGTTCCGAACTTTTTTTCATATTTTCACCTCATCCGGCACTATCGTGCCACCTTCCCCTCGAGGGGAAGGCTTTAAATGAAAGATAGCCTTCTCGAGGGGAAGGTTTTAAATGAAAGATAGCCTTCACTAAGGAAGGCTTTAGATGAAAAATAGCCTTCACTAAGGAAGGCTTTAGATGAAAAATAGCCTTCACTAAGGAAGGCTATCTTTAACTTGCTAAATTTATTAAAATCGGAATTACCGCAGGCACCGCAATCGACAGCACCACTCCTGTCACAAACGAAAACGCCACGGCTTTACCGCGTGTAGCCTTGTCCACAATAGGCAGGCACACATCCATTGCCGCTGCTCCCGGAAGCGACACGCATTCGATATATCCGATATACTTTGCCACAATCGGAATGAGCACTATTCCCACAAGCTCGCGGAAGACGTTGTGCATAAAGGCTACCGCCGCAACCTCCGTTGAATAGTCGGCAAGAAGCACAGGCGACAGCGTGTACCAGCCAAAGCCGCTTCCCACCATCAGCGAATCGAGCAGGTCAATCGGTAGAAACAGCGATCCGACCGCACATCCTAAAAGCGTCCCGACAAAGACTGCAACCGGGAAGAGCAAGAGCCTAGGCCCCGCCTGCTTTACGCTGGAGCCCACAGTTCCCTCTTTTCCGAGGTCGATTCCGACAAATACGAGCAGTATGCAAAGGAAAATCTTTAAGAGTAAATCCGTTGCATCAATAAATGCATCGGGCACCCAGGTGTAGCCCGAAATTATTCCGACCGTAACGGCGGCAAGAATTACTTTTGTCATTCTGTGTCGCCCCCTTTCGGTTTGGCACCTTTCATTGCAAACTTGTCATAGCCAAGCAGCCGCCTTAAAGCAGAAATGCAAAAGACACTGCCCACAAACGCGAGTACCACCAAAACAAAGGCCTCCAGGCCTATGGTATGAAGGGAGCGCACGACCTCATCGTTCGCGCCGATTCGCGCACCCATCATAAACACCAAAAAGGCAATCGTCACCGTCTCCACGGTGCCGATGCCCTTTATCTTTATATTTTTTTTTCGGAAATAGGCCCCAATCGGATAACCGACCACGACCATTCCTAAATACAATGCCAGTAGTGCCATGTATTACACCTCATCCGGGCACTAATGTGCCCACCTTCCCCTCGAGGGGAAGGCTTAAAAAATAAGCGCAGTAACTAACCCAAACTTTAAATCGGGCGCAGGAAAAATGTTCTGTGGCTAGGAAAGCAAGAAGTTGGTACCGGAGCGTACATATGGTACGTGAGGACACCGACTTCGCAGCTTGACACCGCCACAGGTTATTTTAACAAGCCCCTAGTCTGGATACCTCTGGTTGAATGCCTCTATTATTGCCTTTGCGGCTGCATACGCATACCTAGTTGCATATTCGTCCGTGCGCATCTTTTTAAGATCCTCTTCATTTGAAAGGTATGCCCCTTCAATTATAATCGCCGGCATGCGCGTTGAATTGATAACTATATATTCATTCTTGTTGAGGAGCCCTGCCTTTTCGGTGCCAAGGGATTCCATGATGTTGGAAAGCACCTTCTTTGCAACCTCACCGGAGGTGATGCCATAGGTTTCCTCTTCGGTTAGGCCTTCAGGGGTTCCGTTCAAATCAAATGCGATTGCAGGATTG
>JAEEGU010000181.1 GCA_016280485.1 Bacillota bacterium
CATTTGAAATGATTTCACGAAGGAATATTTCCTTGTGCGTGTAAATGGAGTTAATCATCATATCCAAAAGCTTTTTGGATTCTGCCTTGAATTGTTTCTTTTTCATATCTGTTTCCCCCTAGTCTATATTCGGTGAAACCGCTGTAACCGCAGACGCTTTCACTTTTATTAAAACAAATTGTGGCGCCCACTATAGGCACCACAATTATTATATCACTTTCGTTAGCACTGTCAAGTCGAGAGTGCTAATTATAGCACATCCTTAAATTCCTCAAGGTTCGGCTTTTCACCGCGCCTTTGCGCCTCCACCGCCGCCACGATGCGGGCGAAGTTTTTCGACGTGATTGGATAGATATATATCATCACCGCCGATGCTACCATAAAGATTACCGGCAGAATCGTAAAGCAGTTACTTACCCAGAAAAGCGCGCCGCTAGGCTGCACCGCAAGCGCCTCGTCAAAGCCCGCCAGCTCTAGAATAAAGCCGAGAGCCAGAATGCCCACCGCTTCCGAGACCGATTCCACCAGCGACTGGAGCGACACTATCGTTCCCTGACGCTGCTTCCCGGTCTTTAGCTCGTCTACCTCGCAGACGTCATAAAGCATTGCAGGCAAGAGCTGCCAGTAGATCATATTGCTTACACCAAAGGCGAACATCACGACTGCCGCCGCGATAAAGCTTTCCGGCGCCACAAATCTAAACACCAGCATTACAGCCGCGCAGCCGCACATGCCGACAACGTACTGAATCTTTTTGTCCACGCTCTTCTTTGTAAGAGCGACAAGTGGCAGCAGTGCCGCGCCCGAGAAGGTGCAAATCGCCATGAGAATGCTCGTGGCTTTGCCCGAAAGTCCCAGGTTATACGTAAAGAAATACATTCTGTCTGACGCAAAAATAGTGCTCGCCATGAGGTACAGTATGCTTGCGGTAAGGATATATAAAAGCGTGCGAAGCTTTAGTACCGAGCCAAACTCGCGCAGCATGGAAACCAAGGACGAAACAATACCACCCTCGCCCGCTGCCTTCTTTGCCACTTTTTCTGCTTTCTTCTTTGCCTTTTCCTCTGCAGTAAGAGCATTGGATTTCGACTTTACCGCCATCGGGCCAAAGAAAAGAACCGCGAAAATGCAGACTGCCACGGCCGTCATAGCGCCGCTCCATGCACCTGTTTCGCTGCGTCCCCATCCGATTAAATAGTCCACCAGAACTGTTGGCACTAAAGTTCCGAGCGCCATGCCCACGGTGTTACCAACATAAGCATAGGACCTAAGCGTCGTTCTTTCCGTATAGTCCTCCGTAAGCTCCGCGCCCCACGCGAGGAACGGAATAAAGAACAGAGGGAAAAACGACCAATATGCAAGGCAAATCACGGTGTAGTAAGCGATTCTCAATCCCATCGGCAGGCCAAAATCGGTAAACATCAGAGCCGTCACCGCCGCCATAGGGAATGCGAATGTCATTATAAACGGTTTACGGCGTCCGTACTTTGAATGGTGATTGTCCGATATGTAGCCCGCAACCGCTGCCATAATCGCGTCCCAGATTGCACCAACTGCAGAAATTACGCCTGCCGCAGCCGGGCGAACACCCGCCACGGTAGTCAGGTAGAACATGAAAAATGTGCCGTAAAGATAGAACAGGCACTGGTCTGCCACCGCCGTGGTTCCGTATGCAATTTTAGTTTTTACGGGGAGAATCCCCTTCCTACTGTCCATTTTAAAACTCCCACAAAAAATCCGAGATAGTTCCCGGATTTAATGCACCTAGTGAATTGTCCTTACTGTTTTTATATGCGCCTCGGATAATACCGATTCCGCCAGCGCTTTTATTTCCATGTCATCGCGCTTTAAGATTTCGTTTTGCTCGATCCTTTCCGTAATATACGGCGCGATGTCCTCGAGGCACTTTAGTATGAGCGGATTGAAGGCTCCGCATTCGCCTCTTATTATCATCTGCATCGCCATGTCGTGAGGGACTGCCAGCTTGTAGCAGCGTACGCTTGTGAGAGCGTCATAAACATCGGCAATCGCCACAACCTGTGCCGCAATCGGAATGTCGTCTCCGACAAGCCCGTCCGGATAGCCGCTGCCGTCGTAGCGTTCGTGGTGCCACCTGCAGATGCTGTATGATATCTCAACAAGGCGCTCCGACTGGTACAGCTCGAGGGATTTCAGCATTTCCGCACCGCGGAGTGCATGCTGCTTCATTATTTCGAATTCCTCGCTTGTAAGCCTACCCGGCTTATTTAATATTGATGAAGGAACTGTAATCTTTCCTATATCGTGCAACGCCGAAGCGATGCTGATGAGGCTGATTTCGCTCGGTGACAGACTGTATTTGTCGCTCACCTCGCTTAGGCGTTCGAGCAGCATCTTTGTAAGCACATAGATGTGCAGGATGTGCGAACCGCTCTCACCGTTTCTGAACTCTACAATGTGGCTTAAAATCAAAACCATGAGTCTGGTGTCACGTTCGTTCTTGTAGAGCTGGTCGATTACCATGTCCTCGAGCTTGCGCTGCTTTTCATAGAGTGCAATTGTGTTTGCCACGCGGCGGCGCACCACAACCATATCGAAGGGTCTGCTTATGTAATCGGACACGCCCATTTCGTAAGCGCGCTCGATTGTTTCGTTCGCCTGCTCTGCGGAAATCACAATTACCGGAATGAGCTCGAGTAACCCGCCCTTTTCCATATGGCGCAGCACCTCAAAGCCGTCCATTCCGGGCATGTTTAAATCAAGCAGTACCAGGTGTATGTCTGCCGCTTTTCTTTCCAATACGCGTAATGCTTTTTCACCGTTTTCCGCCTCGAATACATTATATTCGTCGGAAAGCATGTCGCTCAGGATTTCTCGGTTAAGCTGCGCGTCATCTACAATCAAGATTCCTTTATCCATGGCAACCTCCGCTAGTCACACCAATCCCACTTTCAAAATATCTTGCCAAAATTCAAAATATTAGTACTACTATTTAATTATACTGTTTTGCTGATTAATTAGCAACAGATTTTTTGCTTAATTTTATGGCCTGTCGCCTATTATTCTGCCGCTGCCCGGCATCTGAAAACGGTATCGCGGTCCGTTTTCGTTCATTTCGTGCACTTGGAATGCCAGTTTTTCAAGCACTCTCCTGGCTGCGGCATTTTGACTCTCCGTCTCCGCATCGATGTACTTTACACCCTTTTGGTGAAGCACCCATTCCACTGCCGCGCGGAGTGCCTCGGTCGTATAGCCCTGCCCTTCATACTCGGAATCTATGGCAAACCTCATTTCCACAATCCCCTTTACGGGCATGCCGGAAAATCTGACTATACCTATCACCTTTTCGGCTGAATCAAATCCCTCTTCGGCTTCGCTTTCGCTGTCCTCTTCATCGTCGTAATCATCATAGTCGTCCTCGGGCTCCGCCGGGGTAGTCAGATACTGCGCATTCGGATTATCCGCATCATTTCGGAGAGAAAAGCCCCACGGCACGTACCAGAGACGCTTTTGCGGATTCTCTTCAAGCATTTCCTCGAGTTCTTCGGTTATCTCTGCCTCACCGCCCACCGTGTCATATTCGTATTCCCCATCGTAATCAAAGAGAGGATGCAGCACTAGCCTTTCGGTAAAGAGCAGCGGCCCTGCCTCGGACGGAAGCAGCCCCTTAAACTCCTCAATCATCTTCGCCTTTTTGTCGTGCTTTAGCTTTTTAAGCGCTGCCTCGCGCGCAAGTGCCTCGCTCTTTGTGTTAAAGGTCTCGTAATACACGAGCTTCACAGGTCGCCTGGATCTGGTGCAGCGCGATGCTGAGCCCGCATTGTGCATGGCTTCGCGGCGGGCAAGGTCTGTCGTATACCCACAGTATATTGAATTGTCGCTGCAAAGCAGCATGTATGCATAATGTGCCATATCTTACCCCAAAGTAGCCAGAAACGCCGCGCCGTAAATTCCTGCATCATTTCCGAGCTGTGCTTTCTCTATTTTTGCCTTTCTGCATGCGTGGAATGCGTATTTTTTAAAGCTTTCTCTGATTTTTTCGAGCATCATCCCGTCTTCGTTCATCACACCACCGCCGAGGACAAAGATTTGCGGATTTACCACGGCCGCCACATTTGCAAGCGCCTTACCGAGATAATCCGCCGCATCGTC
>JAEEGU010000182.1 GCA_016280485.1 Bacillota bacterium
AACGGTAAGGAGTTCTTGAAGAGTATAAGCTGCACCGTAAGCTTCCATTGCCCGTACTTCCGTTTCTGCGAAACGCTGGCCGCCGAACTGGGCTTTACCGCCGAGTGGCTGCTGTGTAACGAGTGAGTACGGACCGGTGGATCTTGCGTGAATCTTGTCATCAACGAGGTGATGCAGCTTTAACATATACATGTAACCTACGGTTACAGGATTGTCGAAGAATTCGCCCGTGCGGCCGTCGCGCAGGAGCATCTTGCCTGTCGAGGAGTAATCGCACTCTTCGAGAAGCTCTCTGATGTCCTTTTCGGTTGCACCGTCGAATACCGGGGTGGCAATGTACCAGCCCTTGGATTTAGCGGCGAGACCTAAGTGAACCTCGAGTACCTGTCCTACGTTCATACGTGAAGGTACGCCCAGAGGATTCAGCATGACCTGAAGCGGCTCACCGTCACTCTTGAACGGCATATCCTCTTCAGGAAGGATTCTGGATACTACACCCTTGTTTCCGTGGCGTCCCGCCATCTTGTCGCCGACCTGAATCTTTCTCTTGGTCGCGATATAGCATCTAACCAGCTTGTTTACGCCCGGTGGCAGCTCGTCGCCGTTTTCTCTGCAGAAGATCTTAACGTCAACGATGATACCGGTTTCGCCGTGAGGCACGCGAAGTGAAGTGTCACGAACTTCTCTTGCCTTTTCGCCGAAGATTGCACGGAGGAGTCTCTCCTCTGCGGTAAGCTCGGTTTCTCCCTTTGGAGTTACCTTGCCGACCAGGATGTCACCCGAATCAACCTCTGCGCCGATTCTGATGATACCGTCTTCGTCGAGGTCCTTTAATGCGTCCTCGCCGACATTCGGGATGTCGCGGGTGATTTCTTCAGGTCCGAGCTTTGTATCTCTGGACTCTGATTCATATTCTTCAATATGGAGTGATGTAAGTACATCGTCCATAACCATTCTTTCGTTCAGAATGATAGCGTCCTCGTAGTTGTAGCCTTCCCATGTCATGAAGCCGATGAGAAGGTTCTTGCCCAGAGCGATTTCGCCAAGGTTTGTGGACGGGCCGTCTGCAACAGGCTCGCCCTTTTCGATGTGCTCGCCGTGGCATACGATTGGTCTCTGGTTGATGCAAGTGCCCTAGTTGGAGCGCTTGAACTTGAGGAGCTTGTAGGTGTCGGTGCCTTCACCGTCATCGCGCACGATGCGGATTGTTTCAGCATCAACAAATTCTACGGTACCGGCATTTCTGCAAAGCTGAACTACGCCGGAGTCGCAGGCTGCCTGATATTCCATACCTGTTGCAACATAAGCCGCCTCTGTTACGAGGAGAGGTACTGCCTGACGCTGCATGTTGGAACCCATCAGAGCTCGGTTTGCGTCGTCGTTTTCGAGGAACGGAATCATAGCTGTAGCTACGGATACTACCTGCTTTGGAGATACGTCCATGTAGTCAACCTTTTCGCGAGGAACGAGGTCGATTTCACCGTGCTCTCTACGGCAGGCAACCTTTGCGTTCGCAAAGAGGCCGTTTGCCTCGAGCGGTTCGTTGGCCTGTGCCACGATCATCATCTCTTCCTCGTCTGCTGTGAGGTAGTCGATGTGGTCTGTTACGACGCCGCCTTCTTCTACCTTGCGGTAAGGAGTCTCGATGAAGCCGTACTCGTTGATGCGGCCGTAGGTTGTGAGTGAGCCGATAAGTCCGATGTTCGGGCCTTCAGGAGTCTCGATAGGGCACATACGTCCGTAGTGGGACTGGTGTACGTCTCGAACTTCGAAGCCTGCTCTCTCTCGCGAAAGACCGCCCGGGCCCAGTGCGGAAAGTCTACGCTTGTGCGTAAGCTCTGCAAGTGGGTTGGTCTGGTCCATAAACTGTGACAGCTGGGAGCTTCCGAAGAACTCCTTTATTGCTGCCGTTACAGGACGGATGTTCATAAGAGCCTGCGGAGTTACCGCTGCGTCGTCCTGGCTTGTGGTCATTCTTTCCTTTACCACTCTCTCCATTCTCGCAAGACCGATGCGGAACTGATTCTGGAGAAGCTCTCCGACAGTTCTGAGACGACGGTTGCCGAGGTGGTCGATATCGTCTGTATCGCCGATACCGTGGTTTAAGTTAATGATATATGATAAGGAAGCAATGATATCTTCGATGATAATATGCTTTGGTGATAATTCGTTTTTACGCGCTGCAAGAGCCTTGCGGATGGACGCCTCGTCGGTGTTCTCCTCAAGGATTTCTTTGAGCACAGGATAAAATACCTTGTCTGCAATCTTGAGGTCGGAGTAATCGAAATCGATGTATGCCGCAAGATCGACAAAGTTGTTACCAATTATTTTTGTTACCTTTGTGCCGTCGTTTTTGTCATATGCCATGATATAAACAACGCCGGCATTTTCGATGCGCTCGCCTGTTTCGCGATCGATTTTCTGGTCCTTTTCAACCAGGATTTCACCTGTGTTAGGATCAGCTACATCTTCTGCCGCCACGCAGCCTACGATTCTGTTCTGAAGGCCAAGCTTTTTGTTGTACTTGTAACGGCCAACCTTTGCAAGGTCATATCTCTTGGCGTCAAAGAACAATGAGTCGAGCAGGGACTGTGCGCTTTCCACTGTAGGCGGTTCGCCCGGTCTCAGCTTTTTGTATATTTCCTTTAAGCCTTCTTCTCTGTTGTGAGTCGTGTCCTTGTTGAGTGTATTCTGGAGGCGCTGATCGTCGCCGAGAAGGTCGATGATTTCCTGGTCTGTAGCATAGCCGAGGGCTCTTAAGAGAGTGGTTGCAGTCTGCTTACGTGTACGGTCAACTCTTACGGAGATAACCTCGTTCGCATCTGTTTCGTACTCCAGCCAAGCACCACGGTTTGGTATGATTTGTGCTGAATATAATTTACGATTGGAC
>JAEEGU010000183.1 GCA_016280485.1 Bacillota bacterium
CAGCCTCGTCATATTTTGCCGCTACGCTGAATATCTTGTCCTTGAAATTTAATTCTCTTTCATTTGCGTTAGCAAAAATAAGCTTTTCCATTTAAAACATCTCCTGTTTTCATCTTACAATAATATGAACAGGCAGCCTGCCGCATACCTGTCCATATATTATATCAAATATTTCCCGTTATTACGAGTTTAATTTCGTTCTTCCGGTCAAAATCTACTTAACCATGAGCACCAGCAGACGCTGAAGTATTGTCGCAGTCTGCCCGCGCGTGATATTTCCGGCCGGGTCGATGTGTCCGTCATAGCCCTCAATCAGACCTGAACGCACTCCATAGCCCATAGATTCATAAGCCCAGCCCGCAACGCTGCCCGAATCCTCGAATCCGGCAAGCCCCATTGCTCCGCCTTCATCTCCTTTGAGGATTCCGACAAGCACCGACAGACGATGAATCATTACCATCGCCTCCTGGCGCGATATTTCGTTACTACCGCCAAAGCTTGCGCCTTCGCCGCCCTTTGCGATGCCAAGGCCAAATGCCATCCCCGCAACGTTTCCGAACCACTCTGTCCCTCTGACATCACTGAAATGCACACTTCCGGAAAGCTCTGCCGCACTGTATCCCGCACTGCCCAGCCTATCGTAAATGCCGTCAAGCCCCACTACAGCCTTCTCTCCGGGCACTGCTCCGCCCGCAAGAGCATAAACTCTGAGAAGTATCGTCGAAAACTCTGCTCGCGTAATTCCCGCATCACCTGCAAAGCCAAAGGCGCTACGACCGTTCATCAGACCCAGGCGGCCGGCAAATGCCGCAGCATCTGCGAACCATCTGTTTTCCGTATCGGTGAACCTGATGCCCGTATCCGTCCTTTCGATATCCGCCTGCGAGGCAGCTACATCGGTTATTACAAGTCTTCCGTCAATTACAGTGCCTGCAACTTCAATCTTTTCAGCCACTGCGCCGCCTGTCACCGCACTGCCGCTTGTAACACCTTCTCCACCGGCTATGCCCGAATCACCTGTGCCTGCACCTGCGCTGCCCGATGATCCACCGCTGTGCGACGGAGAAGACGCCGGAATCACAATCGCGCCTGTTGTCACAATCAGATAATTGTCATCGGCGCTCCAGGTATAAGCTCCATTCGTTGTGGTCACGCCCGCAGCTGTCGCCCAGTGGAGGCCTTCTGCCAAAGTAAAGCTTCCGCCTGCCCCAAGGCCTGCAATATGCGCTGCGCTAAGTACCGCACCGCTGCTGATATTTACAGCACCGGTTGCCTTTATCGCATAAGTATCTTCATGGGCGGTGCTGCCGCTTATTACTGCTGACTCTGCATCCGTTAGTGTGAATGAAGCGCAGTCTATTCCTATACTGCCTGCTGACGCATTGCACAAAGCTATATCGATGCTTCCGCCTTCACAATTAAAATTGGAGCATCTTAGCACTTTGGCGCTGCCTGTTGCCTCAGCTGCACTCAAGTCAGCATTAAAGCTTGTATTATTAAATGATAAATTACCGGTGTCAATTAAAGTAATATTTCTAAATTGATTATCAAGTGTTATATCAAACGAAGAATCGGTCACAGTAACTGCAGAGGCTGAAATTGCCGAAGCATCGCTATTTGCACCTGTAATTACCAGGCTGTAACTGCTGTCATTAAAAAGTACCGTGCCAGCCGTATTAATACGCCCACTGAAATTGCTTGCGTCTGAGACAGTCACATTGTCAGCCTTAAGATTCAATACCGATGCATTCGCTCCGGTCATAGTAAAATCGCTGTCTGCAAGGATGTCCTCCGCTTGTATAACAGCATTCGCAGCGGTAAAACCTGCTAAAGTGCGAATACCATAGCTTAGCTCCAAGCTGCCTCCGCCGGTAATATCAGATTCCGCCGAAAGACTACCTCCATTAAGCAAGATACTATCCGCATAAAGGCCGTAGCTTTCAGGCTCAACGCCCGATCCGCTGCCGATATATGTCGCTTGCCCTGCGCTTGCGTCAATCCTGCCTCTGCCATATATGCTTATATTCTTGTGATTGTTTGTATGATTGCTCTGACTAACATCAATTCCCGCATTTACACCGAAGGAAACAGGATGATTTGACGGATTGCTTCCGGTAGCCCCAAGCTGTGCATCTCCTCCTTCTGCAATGAGACGTGCATCCGCTCCGACACTGACATTACCCGAACCCGTATATACTGCCATCGAATAAGCGTGTCTGTCTTCCGCTGTCACCGCATCGCCCGCATAAGCTGAAAGGACTGCGCTGCCGGTAATCGTCACATCACTTGCCACACATACACCATATGATTCCGCGTCAGAGTCGGTGGAAACAGCATTCTGCCCATAGGCTTCAACTACGGCATTATCCCTAACTGTCAGGCCGCCACCCATAAGGTAAATCCCGAACGATTGTGTACCGCTATGGCTTGTTGCACTCTCATCTTCAGCGCCATATGCCTTTAATCTGGCATTGCCACCGATAATGAGATTACGCCTTACTGCCACGCCTCCGGTGTTATTTACCATGCCCGTAGGATGTTTAAGTGCATGCACCTCAAGAACTCCGGAGCCTGTGATGATTAAGCTGCTATCGCTGTTATTCTCGTCATCTATTCCGAAAACATAGCTCTCGATATAATTATTTCCGTTTAATTCGATTATTGTGTCGCGATTTGCCACTATTGCAAGAGCCCCTGCAGTAATTACAGCATCCTTAAGCACCAGCCTGTTCTCAGTCCCATCAAAATATGAATTATAATTTTCGGCATCAGCGCCTACCGTTGTAAACGCCCCTGCATCATCGTTTATATAATAAACATCATCAGTAAGCATCGCTACCAGGCTTGGCGAATTACTCGCAAAGCTCATTATTGCGACTGCATTATTCTGATCTGCATAAACCGCCTCGGCATCAAACACAAACGGTGTCATTCCGGCCATCAGACATATAACGAGTATATAGCTTAAAACCTTTTTCATATTATCCACCTATTCCGCAGAGTAAACTCTCAAATGCATGTTTGGGAGAGTAAAGCTGCCTCCCTCGTAGCTCTGGCTTACCATATCATCGGTTTCGTTGAATCGAAACTGAAGTATAAC
>JAEEGU010000184.1 GCA_016280485.1 Bacillota bacterium
CCGCGATCTTGAGGGCAGCAAGTTCACGACGATGCTGCAGGGCACGGACTATTCGGATGTCGAGATTTCGATGCTCGGCGAGCACCAGATTGAAAACTGCATGACAGCTCTGGCGGCACTCGAGGTAATGCGCCGCGCACGTCAGATAAAGGTCGAGCGCGGAAAGCTTTACGCAGGCCTTGCCCGCGCAAAGCAGATAGGACGGCTCGAAATAATGCGGCGCGAGCCGTACATAATCCTGGATGGCGCGCACAACGAGGACGGGACGCGCGCACTCCGTGAAGCGGCCGCAAAATACTTCCCGGGCGGCCGCATCCTGGTCGCATGCGGCATGCTGCGCGACAAGGACACAAAGGCCATCGTATCTAATCTGGCGGCCTTTGCAACGGATTTTGTAATCACGCAGCCCGATAATCCGCGTGCTCTTGAGACGGCAGAGCTTGCAAAGCTCATCGCGGAGATTGGCGGGAGCTGCCTCTTTAGCGGCACACCGACAGAAATCTGCGACTATGCTCGTGAGCATATGAATGAATACGACGCAGTTATATTCGCGGGATCACTTTACTTAATAGGGGAAATTAGAGGAGTTATCAAGAAATGGCATTAGTAATGGAAAATCTGACAGAAGAGCCGACCTCCACCGAAAAGCCAGTAGAGGTAAAGGATTATAGAAAGGTCCTTTTGGTCTATAATCCGTTTTCGGGAAACGGCGTATTCGCAAATCATCTGGACCACATCATAGACAGGTTTCAGGACGCGGGTTGCGTTGTGCGCCCGGTTCGCGGGGCAAAGAGCAAGGCTCTTGAATATGTATTCCAGACGATTCACACCGAGGACTACCGCCAGGTAATTATTGCGGGCGGAGACGGAACCATTAATCTGGTTGTGAACCTTATGATAAAATACAATATCGAGCTGCCGATTTCAATCTTCCCTGCGGGTACGGCAAACGATTTTGCATATTATCTGGAGCTTCCGAGCGACATCGATCAGATGATAGACATCGCTCTCGGTGAAAAATACACCTATGCCGACGTAGCCTGCTGCAACGGCCGTTATTACGTGAATGTGGCGGCGATGGGCACGATGGTTGACGTTTCGCAAAAGACCGACCCTGTCTTAAAGGACAAGCTTGGAGTTCTGGCTTACTATATGGCGGGAGCGCAGGAACTCACAAGCCTGAAACCTCTGCCTGTAAGGCTTATAGCGGATAACGATGTCTATGACGAGGACATGTACTTCATGCTCGTCATGAACGGCTGCTCGGCGGGCGGCTTCAAGCACCTGTCGCCGGATTCGGATATATCCGACGGGCTACTCGATGTGCTGCTCTTCCGCGAAATGCCATTCTATGACATGGTAAGGCTGTTCTTTATGCTGCTGCAGGGTCAGCACAAGGACGACAAGAATGTTCTGCATTTCAAGACGAGCAATCTCGTGATTGAATCGGATGTGACATTCGGCACCGACGTAGACGGCGAGACGGGCGAAAAGCTGCCGCTGCACTTTTCGGTGCTTCACAGGAGACTCAAAATCACCACAAAGGAAAACGATATTTAGCTAATACCAAAGGAAAACAGGAGACTGCCGGAAAATGATAAGAATTTTGATTGACGGTATGGGCGGCGACAATGCCCCTGCTGAAATTGTGAAGGGTGCGGTTCTCGCATCAAAGGAAATCGCGCAGAAAAGAGACGACTTTGAAATTACAATCATAGGCGATGATGAAAAAATAAAGGCGGAGCTTTCGGGGCAGAAATACGACGCTTCGAAGATAAAGATTCGCCACGCATCAGAGGTAATCACGGGCGAGGATTCACCTGTTAAGGCAATCCGCAGGAAAAAGGACAGCTCGCTGGTTGTTGGCCTTGAAATGCTTAAAGAGGGCGAGGGCGACCTGCTCCTCTCCGCGGGAAATACCGGAGCATTTATGGCAGGCGGCACTCTCATCCTCGGCACAATTCCGGGAATTGAAAGACCTGCAATCGCCAGCATTTATCCGGTAATCGGAAAAGAAGCGTCGCTCCTGGTTGACGCGGGCGCAAACGCAGAGTGCAGAGCCGAAAACCTCCTCGAGTTTGCGACGATGGGCAGCATCTACATGAAGACGGTGCTCGGCAGGGACAATCCGAGAGTCGGGCTTCTCAATATAGGAACAGAGCCGGGCAAGGGTAATTCCCTGACAAAGGAAACCTTCAAGCTTCTTGAAAAGAGCTTCCTCAATTTCGTGGGAAATGTTGAGGCTCGCGAGGTGCCTTACGGCGCAAGCGATGTTATCGTGTGCGACGGCTTTTGCGGGAATGTGCTCTTAAAGCTTACCGAAGGCCTTGCCTTCAGCATTATGGGCTTCCTCAAAAAGAAGTTTACCGAGGGCCCGATTGCAAAGCTTGGTGCGGCAATGCTGCTTGGAAAGCTTAAAGACATAAAGGCCGAGTTTGACTATTCGGAGTACGGCGCAGCGCCTATCCTGGGCGTATCCGCTCCGATTCTCAAAATGCACGGCTCCAGCAATGCAAAGGCTGTGAAGAATGCGATACTGCGCGGAATCCCTTATGCGGAGGAGGGCGTAATCGCCATGATTTCCGCGGAAATGGAAAAGGTAGCAGAGGCTCTGGAAGATGAACATCAGTGAGTTTGAAAAGGCAATAGGATATACATTTAAAAACAAAGAGTTACTGCAGCGGGCACTCACACACAGCTCGTTTCTGAATCAGGCAAAGGACCGCCACCTTCGAAACAACGAGCGTCTGGAGTTTCTGGGCGATGCGTTTCTTGATGCAATCGTTGCGGTGCGGCTGTGCGAGGTGATGCCTGATGCCCCCGAAGGCGTGCTTACAAAGGAGCGCGCAAAGGTGGTCTGCGAGAAGTCTCTGGCGGAGGTCGGCAGCGACCTTGGAATCGGAAGATATCTTAGAATGAGCACGGGAGAAGCCTCCTGCGGCGGGCGTGAAAAGCCTGCCATAGTGGCTGACGCGGTGGAGGCGGTAATCGGCGCCATATTCATGGACGGCGGCTATGCTGCGGCCGAGGACTTCGTGCGCACTGCCATGGAGAGCCAGGTGAAAAAGGCTGTCGAGGGCAAGCTTATAAATGACTACAAAACCGAGCTTCAGGAAAGGGTACCACCTAAGTGCCAGCTGAAGCTGAAATACAGCGTGGTGGGCGAAGAAGGCCCGGATCACGCAAAAACCTTCCACGTGGAGCTCACATACGACGGGCGCCTGATAGGAAGAGGTAGCGGCAAATCAAAAAAAGAAGCCGAAATGAATGCTGCCAGAATGGCAGTGGAAAGTGGGGAAAGCTTTGTACTTTAAAAGACTTGATATGCACGGGTTCAAATCCTTTGCAGAGCCTGTGAGCATTGAATTTAACGACGGAATAACCTGTATCGTCGGCCCGAACGGCAGCGGAAAGAGTAACATTTCCGATGCAATTCGCTGGGTACTCGGCGAGCAGTCGCCAAAGGCACTCCGCGGCGGCAAGATGGACGAGGTTATCTTTGCCGGCACCGCAAGCAGAAAGTCCCGCGGCATGGCGGAGGTAACGCTTACAATAGACAATACGGACGGAATGCTGCCGATTGACTACAGCGAGGTAGCCATAACGCGCAGAATGTACCGCTCCGGCGAAAGCGAGTACCTCATTAACGGCAATCACTGCAG
>JAEEGU010000185.1 GCA_016280485.1 Bacillota bacterium
TGCCGTTTTCGTCAACCGCTGCGGAGCGGTCAACGTCGGTGTCAAAGATGATGCCGAGGTCTGCCTCTGCCTTTAATACGGCGCCGCTGATTGCCTGCATTGCCGCCTTGTCTTCAGGGTTAGGCGCGTGATTCGGGAAGTGCCCGTCAGGCTCGAGGAAGAGCGAACCGTCCACTTTTGCGCCGAGTGGGCGAAGCACGTTTTCCGCGTAAAATCCGCCTGCACCGTTTCCCGCATCGACTACGATGTGAAGGCCCTTAAGCGGCATGGTACCGGATTTGCAGCCGTCAATAATCAGCTCCTGAAGGTGAGCGGCATATGTGTGCATAAGCTCGCAAGGTGTAGGCTTAGTCGGCTCTGCGTTGCCGCTTGGATCGCGGTGTGCCGAAAGGAACGCGTCTGTCTCCGCCTCGTCTGTTGCGTACTCGATGATTTTTTTAATATCACCCTTGTCAAGACCGCCGTCCTCGGTGAAATACTTGAAACCGTTGCGATTCCAAGGTAGGTGGCTTGCGGTAATCATGATACTACCGTCACAGGAGTACTCGGTAAATTGGGTCGCCATAAACATTGCAGGCGTGGAGGCCTGCCCGCACGCCAGCGTGCGGGCACCGCGCTCGCAGAGCGCGTCGGCGGCTGACGCCGCCAAGGCCTCCCCCGAAAGCCGGGGATCCCGGCCAATCGCCACGCTTATATCATCTGTGTTTTTCCCCGTTTTATCGACCAAGAATCTCAAAAAGCCCTTGGTTAATAACCTTGCTTCGGACTCCGTCAAATTGGGTTCCTCGCCGGCTACGCCGGCGAGCGCAACGCCCCTTATATCGCTGCCGTTTTGCAGTTTTTTCATATCCTTTTCCATTTTCATCTCCTATATCGCGGGGGCGCCTTTCCGGCAACCCTTACGCTAAAATACAATATCCATTATAAAAGATTTCTTCCGCCTTTTCTACTGTTTCAAATAATTATTCTTGAAATCGGTAACGAAATTTCTTGCATTTGCCACCACAAAAGAGTAAAATAATTAGCATATTATTTATATTTATTCACGCGTATTGCACCGTGAATCTAACAAATTGGAAAAGGAAATACGAAAATGGCAAAAGTTATAATTCCAAAGAAATACAAAGCAAAGCTCACTCCGTACGATACGCAGCGAGCTATCATGCTGATTCACAGTATCTTTGAAAAGGAGCTTTGCAGCGAGCTCGATTTAAGCCGTGTGTCCGCACCGCTTCTCGTGCGCACATCCACAGGTCTAAACGATAACTTAAACGGCTATGAGCGTCCGGTTGGCTTTGATATAAAGGAAACCGGCGAGGATTGCGAAGTCGTTCAGTCTCTCGCAAAGTGGAAAAGACAGGCACTTCGTGACTACGATTTCCACGTTGGCAAGGGCCTTTACACCGACATGAACGCCATCCGTCGTGACGAAGAGCTCGACAACATCCACTCGGTTTACGTTGACCAGTGGGACTGGGAAAAGGTTATCCGCGAGTCCGACCGCAACCTCAATTACTTAAAGAAAACCGTGCAGAAGATTGTAAACGCAATCTGCGACACGGAAAGCATACTTCGCGAAATCTATCCTGAGCTCCACGCCCTCACTCCAAAGCAGCGCGCGGTAAAGTACATCACAACTCAGGAGCTCGAGGACCTCTATCCGGAGCTTCCTCCGAAAGAGCGCGAGAACATGATTGTCGAAAAGTATCGCACCGTCTGCCTGATGCAGATCGGAGGTAAGCTCAAGAGCGGCAAGCCGCACGACGGCCGTGCTCCTGACTACGACGATTGGGAAATGAACTGCGATATCCTGTTCTGGAACGAAATCCTCGGACAGGCGCTCGAAATCTCCAGCATGGGCATCAGAGTTTCCCCGGAAAGCCTCGACCGCCAGCTGAAGATCGCAGGCTGCGACGACCGCAGAAAGTTCCCGTTCCACAAGGCTCTCCTTGCAGGCGAGCTGCCGTTCACAATCGGTGGCGGTATCGGCCAGAGCAGACTTTGTATGCTGCTTCTCGGTTGCGCCCACATCGGCGAGGTTCAGACCTCCGTTTGGGACGAGGAATCCATCGAGACCTGCAAAAAAGCGGGAATTTTCATCCTCTAGTCGCCACATTTGGCCTTTTGGCTTGACGGGACTACTCCTAAAAGGGTATAATAAACGCGTGAGTTATGCTCACGCGTTATTTATTTTAGTATTTGTTTTCACACTTGTTTTCTTGTAAAAATAAAGGAGCGAAAATTGAAAGTAACAGCTTATCCACAAAACCGGCTCGCTGCAATGCAGGGCCTGCTTTCAGAAATCCTGGACGCGGCAGTTTACGAGCTTCATCTCGATGCCACGGAATTCTATGACACCTTTGCGGTCAGCGAAATCGCGCATCGCATGGAAAAGGGCGACTTACGCCTTTTAGACGAGCTCAAAAGCAAATACGGCGGCTCTTACAAAACCCTCGCCGGCAGCATCATGGCAGGCAGGGAGCGCAAGGTCGGCCAGGTGCCGGTTCGCTACAGTGCCGGCAACAGCCCGGAATATTGGGCGGGATCCATGCTGGCATTCTACCAGTGGCAATCCTGCATTCCGTTCGCCGAAATCAACAAATACCTGTCGATTGAATACGTCAAGGGTATGCACGACGAGTTCAAACAGCGCGAACCGGAGGCGTTCGCAGCTACCATCAGCACGCTGTTCAAGGGCGCAAAGAGGGACACAAACCTTGCAACCATCCGTCGCGGCGCCGGATTCAGCCAGAAGCAGCTCGCGGAAGCTGCAGACATTCCGGTCCGCACCATCCAGCAATACGAGCAGCGCCAAAAGAACATCAACAAGGCGCAGGCAGAGTACATCTTCCGCATGGCAAGAGTTCTCGGCTGCAAGATGGACGATCTACTCGAGCTCATCTAATCACACTCGAAAGGAGGCACGACATGGCACATCCCGACTACAGACCACTTCTCGATAAGTTTAGGCTTGCCACGATGGCGGACCTTGACCGCATAGCGGAGATTTACGAAAAACACCTCGACTGGGAGGACGAAACCGGCTTCCACAACGGCTGGGAGCGCGGCGTCTACCCCACAAGAGACACTGCACGCCCCGCGATCGAGCTCGGCGAAATGTTTGTGCTCGAGGTAGAAGGCGTCATCGTTGGGTCGGCACGCATCAATCACGAACAGCCTCCCGCTTATGCGGACTGTAAGTGGGAAAACGAAGCGCCGCCCGAGGAAGTCATGATCATGCACACGCTCGTGGTCGATCCCGCGTACCGCGGCAAGGGCTACGGCTGGGCATTCTTAATGTTCTACGAGAATTACTCGCTCGATCACGGCTGCCCGTACCTTCGCATCGACACATTTGTCATGAACAAACCTGCGCTTAACCGCTATCTTCGCATGGGCTACCGCAATGCGGGCGAAATTCCTTGCGAATTCAACGGTATCCCGGGGATGGTCCTCGTTTGCCTCGAGAAAAAGGCGGAGCGCAGATAAATCTTTATAAATCGGAATTAAATTATGCTATTTTCATCACTTATTTTTCTGGTGGTCTTCCTGCCGTGCGTGCTTTTCATCTACTACGCGCTGCTGCGGAAGCACCGACATCTTCAAAATTGCTTCCTACTGGTTGCCAGCCTGGGATTCTACGCGTGGGGCGAGCCGTGGTTCGTCCTGGTTATGTTTCTCTCGATCTGCTGCAACTACGGGTTCGGGCTTTTGGTTGACAAGCATAGGCACGACCGCAAGAAAGCGCGTGCGGTCATTACGCTGTCGCTTGTTTTCAACCTCGGCATCATATTCATATTCAAATATTTGATGTTCACGCTCGAAAATATAAATGCGCTGACCGGCGCGGAAATTACGGTGCCGGAGATTGCGCTGCCAATCGGTATCAGCTTTTTCACCTTCCAAGCGATAAGCTATGTCATCGACGTTTACCGTGAAAAGGGGCAGGTTCAGCGAAACCTCCTAAACGTCGGCCTCTACATTTCGTTCTTCCCGCAGCTCATCGCGGGCCCGATCATTCGCTATGAAGTCGTAAGCGAGCAGATTATGAATCGCCGCGAGACCTTCGACGACTTCTCACTCGGCGTATGCAGATTCCTTGTGGGCCTTGCGAAGAAGGGGCTCCTTGCGAATGCCTTTGCGGTAGTGGCGGACAAGGCCTTTGCGGTGGCGACCACCGACTATTGCTCGGTAAGCTTTGCGTGGCTCGGCGCGATAGCCTACACGCTCCAGATTTACTACGACTTCTCGGGCTATTCGGATATGGCGATCGGCCTCGGCCGCATGTTCGGATTCAAGTTCCCGGAGAACTTTAATTATCCGTACATATCCAAATCCTGCAGCGAGTTCTGGCGCAGATGGCACATATCGCTGGGCAGCTGGTTCCGCGATTATGTTTACATTTCGCTCGGTGGCAGCCGCGTGGGTAAGGGTCGTCTCGTGTTCAACCTTTTGGTCGTATGGTTCTTAACCGGTCTTTGGCACGGAGCGAACTGGACCTTCATCTGCTGGGGTCTTATGTACTTCGTTCTCATCTCGATAGAAAAGGTTACGGGATGGGAAAAACGTCTATCGCGAATAGACGATAAGAAAGTAAATGCAATAGCTCACGCCTACACGATGTTCATGGTAATTCTGGGCTGGGTGTTCTTCCGTGCGGAGACAATCGGCGATGCGCTCACCTATGTTTCCATCATGTTCGGCAATTCCGACGTGGCATTTTTCGATAAATTTTTCATAGGCTTCCTCAAAGAAAATGTGGTTTACTTTTTCTTTGGGCTCCTGTTCTGCGCGCCTGTGGCTCGCAAAATCCGCGCGTGGATTGAGGACAAAATCGGAGAAGCGAATCCTCTCGTATCGGCAGTGTATACGGTGCTGCTGATTGGCGGCCTGCTCGTCACCATGGCGTACTTAATCAAGGGAGCGTATAATCCATTCATCTACTTCAACTTCTAGGCGGCTTGTTAAAATAACCTGCGCCGGTGTCAAGCATCGAAGTTGGTGTCCTCACGTACTATCTGTACGCTGCAGCCCTAGCCCTGCGATTGGCTTGCCAGAACAGCGGCAGGACTCACGCAAAGGGCACAGCACTTTAGTGCGTGGTGCCCGACTGTGGTGGCGGGCGGCAGAACATTTTTGCTGCGTCATATTTTTAGGAAAGCCTTCCCCTCGAGGGGAAGGTGGCACCACAGGTGCCGGATGAGGTGTAACTAATTGCGAAATCTATTTAAGGACCACAAAAAAGAAAAAATAACGGCGATAGCCTTCATAATAGTAATCTATGTGATGATGATCGGTATGGTCACCACCACCGAGGACCTGGGCGAGGGGTTCCTGCTGAATTATCGCCTGAAGGTGCCTACCGGTGCGCCGGTAATCGAGCGCCTTAAAGGCGCCATCGAA
>JAEEGU010000186.1 GCA_016280485.1 Bacillota bacterium
ATCAGCGAGGCGGCGCGCGCACTGATCGTAAAGGCGTATTGCGATTTCAAGACCAAAAACTACCGCTCCGGGAACGGAACAGGCGAGCTTATCTGCAAGAGCCACATATTCACCAACAGCGCCTTTGGCTACACGAAGATCGTGGTGGAATCGCCACTTGTCGAGGACGGCAAGAAAGTTTTGAAGAAAGGCCGCCCCGTGGCCGATACCGCAAAGCGCGACACCGAGAACGTGCCGCTCGGCGAAGACATCGACGCGTATATGAAGCGCGAGGTATTGCCCTATAACCCAGAGGCGTGGGTGGACGAGGCGAAGAGCAAGGTCGGCTACGAGATACCGTTTACCAGAACCTTCTACGAATACAAGGCCATCGAGCCGGCAGACACAATCGCCGCGCGAATCAAGGAGCACGAGGCGAGATTGGCGGCGGGGTTGAAAAAGCTTTTCGGGGAGAAGCGGTGATGGCGATGGGCGTTTTAGCCACAACCGCCTTCGCCAAGGCTACGGTGGTCAAGAAGAACACAAAGGCCACAAAGGCTATGAAGCCCTCGGGCGTCGCTTGGCTTGGTGATATTCCTGAGGGGTGGGAAGTCGTGCCGGCAAAGGCACTGTTCAAACAAGAGAAGCGCCCCACCAGACCTGAAGATGAGATAATTACAGCCTTTCGCGATGGCCAAGTTACATTGAGAAAGAACCGCCGCACAACTGGTTTTACTGAAGCGACAAATTACGATACTTATCAAGGAATAAGAAAAGGTGATCTTGTCATTCATCAAATGGATGCCTTTGCTGGTTGTGCAGGAATCTCTGATTCTGATGGCATGGGTAGCCCAATTCTAATCGCCTGTACTCCTCGACGAGATGATGTTAAGCCACGTTATTATGTTGAGATAGTCAGGATTATGGGGCATAGTGGTTTCATAAGTGCGCTTGCTAAGGGTGTCCGCGAAAGGTCTGCAGATTTTCGTTTTGAAACTTTTGCAAAGCAACTCTTACCCCTTCCTCCCCTCCCCGAGCAACGCGCCATTGCCGATTATCTTGATGAGAAGTGCGGGGCGATAGATGCCGCGATTGCCGAGGCGAAGAAGGGCATTGAAGAATACAAGGTGTGGAAGAAGTCGCTTATCTTCGAGGCGGTGACGGGGAAACGGTGGGTTGGTGTTTTTAACGCAGAGAAGCAGAGTTGCAGAGAAGCAGAGAAGATGAAGCCCTCTGGTATCCCTTGGATTGGCGAGATTCCAGAGGGGTGGAAGTTAGCACGATTAAAGAATTGTGCTAAAGTTTTTGGGCGAATAGGTTTTCGTGGATATACTACTGCGGATATAGTGAATGAGGGCGAAGGCGCGTTGTCTTTAAGCCCGTCGAATTTGAAAGATATCCGCATGGATTACACCAAGCGCACATACATTTCATGGAGCAAGTATGAGGAAAGTCCCGAGATAAAAGTTTGTAAGGGAGACATTGTTTTTGTAAAGACAGGCTCTTCATATGGGAAAGCTTGTATTGTTGATGATATGCCTTGTGAAGCAACGCTTAATCCGCAATTGGTTGTGTTGAAGTGTTTTTCATGTCACAATCGGTATTTGAATTATTATTTGCAAACGCCTTTAATCAAGTATCAGGTGGAACTTATAGTTAGCGGCGGGACGATCCCGACAATGTCGCAAGAGAAGATGGGGGGTTGGAAAATAATTCTCCCTCCGCTTTCTGAGCAACAGGCCATTGCCAACTACCTTGACGAGAAGTGCGCGGCGATTGATGCGATGGTTGCCGAGAAAGAAATTCTGATCGCCGACCTTGAGGCATACAAGAAATCTCTGATCTACGAAACCGTCACAGGAAAACGGGAGGTAGGGTGAAATGAAAAAGGCGCAATCTATAAAAGATAAATCTCCAATGAATGAAAGCGTTAAAAGCAAGCGGGATATAGGTGAGCCGGCAATATCAAAGATGCCTTTTGTCCCGGTATCGGTTGATTTTGACTTTGGTTTCTCGCCATGCAAGCATGCGCAATCAAAGCGAATAATACCCGTTGGTGAAGAAACTGTTATGGACAAAAAGGAGCGGCGCGCTTTAGAGAGGGAGCAATGTGCGCTGGATTTATATCAAGAACGGTGGGGCGCCTTTAGTACGTTGATGATTTACCTGATAGAGTATGTCCAACAAGTTAGTACAACAACGAGCAAATCGGTAGCAACCAATATTGCAGAGTCTTATCGTGTTTTGAAAAACATGATTGTCGCGGCACAAGGAAGTTCAAAGAAAAAACATAAAGGTGAATTTTCACTCCATTTCAAAGGGAAGGTGGATTCAGAGACATTTAGCGCGACATTTCCAATTGTTGATGCAGATTATGTTGATAGTTATTGTGATTACATTAGAGCGGCTGTTGCGGCACCACGAATACTTGCAGAAACTTCAGTACAACAGATTGTAAACGCTTGGGAACATTTCATAGGGAGGTTGTTGGGGATAAAATATAGTCTTGATCCTCAATCTATAGCTTCAAACATTTCCGTCACCATGGCAGATATACTGCGGGCAAATGATTTTAAAGGGATAAAAGAGCTTTTTGAAAACAAGGCTGTAAAAGAATTCTTGAGAAATAGCACCGAAGATCAATTTAATGTCCTTAAGAACGAATTGGATGTGAATTTTGTAGATATGTTTGCCGGCAATGTCCTCAAAGAATTGAAAGAGATCGTTCTTCGAAGGCATATAATCGTTCATTGTGATTCAATTGCGGTGGATGATTATTGTAAAGAGATTAAGAAGCTTGGTTTGCCCTTGCCTAAAAGAGGTGAAGTGTTGCTAACAGATATATCATATGCAATCCGTGCGTGGGATATTCTGTATGCGGCTGGTGTAATAATCGCATACATGGCATGTATAAAACATGCCCGGGATTTAAAATCTAAGAACTTAGAGAGATTTGCTAATGGACGTTTAGTGACGACTTCATTTGAGGCGTTAAAACATGGACGTCTGGATGCGGTATGTCTGATTCTTGAGTATGCCAACAAGATAAAGATTCAATCTGAATGGAGTATGTTGGCAATAAAAATTAATTTGGCCATTGCCTACAAGAAACAAGGGAGAACCAGGGAAATGGATGCGGTCTTAAATGGGTATAATTGGGACTTCGCACCCAAAGAGTTTATGGCGGCGTCGTTGGCGTTGAAAGGAGAGAATAGGAAAGCGTTAAAAGTATTGTTTGAATGGTGTGGTGCTGATTTAGAACGCATAAGATGCGCTCATGAGTGGATTGTGTTTGAGGATTTAAGAGAAGATCCAGAATTTGAAAGAAGGATGGCAAGACTTCGAGTTAAAGGGGGTAAAGAACTAGTTAAGGTTGCCGCTCCTTCAGTTAATGTCCAAGGTGATAAAGCCACAAGAGTTAACCGATTGACGGATTTGTTTGAAACTGCAGTTAAGTATGCGCATAAAGGTTAATGTTGTTTGCGCAAACGAGGTGGCATGAATATTACATACATGATTGGGAATGGATTTGATGTTGCGCTTGGACTCAAGACGCAATATTCTGATTTTCTGGCTCATTACTGTGGTTTGGACAAGAGCAAGAACTCTATTTTGCGGCGGTTCCAAGACACGATAAAGAAAGACGATTGTAACTTATGGAGTTGCGCGGAGAAGGCGTTTGGCGAGATGGATTGGAGTAACTTCGCTAAATCGAATTCAGCAGATACAGTTAAAGCATTCCGAGAATGCCTGATAGATTTTCAACGAGAGTTTGAGATTTACCTAAGGCGTCAATGGAAACGGTTCGCACTACCTGAAGGTCGCAAGGGCGAAGAGTTGGCAAGAGGATGCTTAGATAGGATGTTCCACTTGGAGAAATTCATGGGGTCGAGATTCGCCCGTGAATACAGGCAGTTCGTGGTGCAGCATGGGCAGATTAACATTCGGTTTATAGTTTTTAACTATACCGATATCCTCGAACAGCTATGGACGTCAATTTCGCCAAGGCCAAATGATGGGGTTCATGTACTGGATATCAAGTATGATAACACCATATATCACTCTAAGATGGAGCGGCCATGTTTTGTTCACGGGGTGTTTTCTAGATCGAAATTCCTATTTGGAGTTGATAATGCCAATCAGATAAAAGATGAAAGTATCAGGTCGGAATGTGAAAAGACTGGTTCGTTAGTCAAACCATACATGGATGTGGATTCTGGGTTGGGGTACGATGACAGAGCAAAGGAACTTATAGAATCAAGTGATGCGATTGTGACTTTTGGCCTTTCATTTGGTGACTCCGATCGCATCTGGTGGGAACGGCTTTATCAGCATGTGTTTGGGAGAGAGCGAATATTGGTTATATGCCCATATTATGGAAGCCAGCGAGCTGTGTTGAATTTTGGTGATGCTGCCATGATAGATAGGCAAGACGCGGTACGGAAGTTGTTTTCATCGCTTGGGGGTGATAACAAATACAAGCTTGATATTAATCGCAATAGAGTTAGAACTGTTCGATTGCTTGATGATTTTGAGAAAGATGTAGGCAACGGTTATAAAACTAGATGCGATTATTTTGATTTGTATGCATTGGGGCAGGCAACAGTTAAAGGCGAACAGGAGATCTCCCAATGAAAACCGAGGCGCAGATGTGATTTTACCGAGGAGCCAAAATGACACTTGATGAATTGAAAGAGATTATCGCCTCTGACGAGGGTGTGTCGGTCGAGTGCAAAGAATCGACGGGGCAGCGTGTCGAGGCTTGCCGTACGCTCTGCGCGTTCTTGAACGGGAACGGCGGGAGCGTCGTCTTCGGCGTGACGAAGAAGGGCAAGATCACGGGGCAGCTTGTCAGCGA
>JAEEGU010000187.1 GCA_016280485.1 Bacillota bacterium
AGGACTTCGCATGCGCTCCTGCGGTGAAAACCCGCATGCTGCGGATTCCCTCGGTATCAATGTATTCAAGATGAGATACCTCGGCGTATGCCTTTCGGGATTCCTCGCAGGAATTGGCGGATTTACCTATTCAATGACCACTGCAAACTGCACCTCGACAGGTGAAGTTGCAGGCTACGGTTTCCTGGCACTGGCAGTAATGATCTTCGGTAACTGGACACCGCTCAACATCGCACTCGGATCGCTCCTCTTCGGACTTTTCAAGTGCATCGCGGCAATCTATGCGACCCTCGATCTTAACGGCGATGGCTCCTATCTGCTTTCGGATCTGGGTCTCAGTCCATACGTATATCGTATGCTGCCATACGTAATCACCCTGATAGTTCTCGCGTTCACATCAAAGAACTCGCGAGTTCCGAAGGCGGAGGGTATTCCGTACGATAAAAGTTCAAGATAAAGATTTTTTACATAAAGGCGGAATTGGTAGTAATGAGAAAGATTATTGCAATTATATTATGTTTATGTCTGGCGTTTTCCCTTGCCGCTTGCGGCGGGCAAAAGGATGCCATAGACCCGGATACGGTTGCGGAGTGCCTGATAGTTCTCGTGACGGATAAAAATCTGCTCGGGGACAATGGCCTCAATGACTCGTGCTGGGAGGGATTACAGCTCGCAGAAGCAGAGTTTGATGATTTGACGGTTAAATGCATTGAAAGTAAAGGGAACTACAACGAGAGCATCGAAGATGCAGTCGACCTCGACCCTGACCTTATTATCTGTCCTACGGCAGATATGGCTGAAGCGCTGAAAACGGATGCGCCGGGCTATGAAGGCAGTGTATTCGTAGTGTTCGATGCTGAGCTACCGGATATTTTCAATGTAACTACCATATATTTTAACAAGGAACAGACAGCATTCCTTGCGGGCGTTGTTGCAGCGATGACGACAAAGAACAACGTAGTAGGATTTATCGGCGGTGAGCAGAGCGAAGGTGCGGCAAAGAGCCTGTACGGCTTTACCGCAGGCGTGGTGAGCACCAACAAAAATTGCTTTATCTCGACAAACTACATCGGAGCCGACGGTTCGGTAAGCCAGGCAAAGCAGACTGCCGTTGCTCAGTTCAAGCTGGGTGCCGATGTAATCTTTCAGGTGCTCGAAGCAAAGGGCACAGGCGTGATGAAGGCGGCCGGTGAGCGCGGCTTCAAGACGATTTCGCTCTATCCGAACTATGCAAAGCAGTATCCTGATTCATCGCTTTGCACGATTTCAAAGAACGGAAAGAGCATTTGCTATGACCTCGCATGCAGAATGATGCAGGGTACCTTTGACGGTCAGCCTATCACATACGGTCTGGCACAGGACGCTTTCTACGTCGACAATGCGGGCGGCTTTATTCCTGAGGAGGTTATGGCAAACATTGATGCATATATAGATGCCATAAAGGCGGGCGGATACGTTGTGCCTTATGACAATGCTACTTATCAGGACTTTGTATCAAAGAACCTGACGCCTGACGAAATAATTACCACGGATCAGGCGGTAACGGGAGGCGCAACGGAAAGCGATGTCCCGAGAGATAAAAACGGCGTTCCAATCGGACAGGAGATCACAAACGAAGAGGGCGCACATTAGAAAAATAAAGGGAACCGCCAATCAGGCGGCTCCCGTTTTCTCATTTTTGAAAGCAGGGTAGAATGGACCGAGGCAAAAGCGAAAAACTTAATAAAAACATTGCTGCGCGCAAGGCGTTTTTACCTGTAAGCAGAGATGACATGATAGAAAGAGGCTGGGACGAATGCGATTTTGTCATTATAACGGGGGATGCCTATGTAGATCATCCTTCGTTTGGAACGGCAATCATTTCGCGCGTTCTCGAATCAAGGGGCTACAGGGTAGGCATAATTTCTCAGCCTGACTACACCGGAGCAGGAGATTTCAGGCGCCTCGGCAGGCCACGGCTGGGCTTTCTGATAAATTCCGGAAATGTCGATTCCATGGTCAACCACTTTTCAGTAAGCAAGCGTCGCCGCTCAACCGACGAATATTCACCCGGCGGGCTCACGGGCAGGCGCCCCGACAGAGCGGTTATTGTCTACGCAAACAGGGCCAGAGAGGCATTCCCGGGAGTGCCTGTTATCATCGGAGGCCTCGAGGCATCGCTTCGCAGAATGGGGCACTATGATTACTGGGAAGACAAGGTCAGACGTTCAATCCTGCTCGACAGCAAGGCTGACCTGCTGATTTACGGCATGGGCGAGAGGGCTGTGGTCGAGATCGCGGAAGCCCTCGACGCCGGCATCAGCATCCACGACATACACTGGATCAGAGGCACATGCTTTAGAGCAAAGAAAAGCGAAATAGAGGACGATATCGCTTCAGGCGATATCGAGATGCTGCCGGACTTTAGCGATATTGCATCTGACAAGCGTGTCTACGCAAAGAGCTTTGCGATGCAGTACAGAAACAACGACTGCATCAGCGGAAAGCGCCAGGCGGAGGGCTATGACGGCGGTTTTTACGTGGTACAGAACCTGCCTCAAAGTCCGCTCGAAAGGATGGAGCTTGACGATGTGTACGAGCTGCCCTATGCGGGAACATACCATCCTGACTACGAGGAAGCGGGCGGAGTTCCTGCAATAAAGGAAGTGGAGTTTTCGATCATCTCCAGCCGCGGCTGCTTTGGCGGATGCGCATTTTGCGCGCTTACATATCATCAGGGCAGGGAAGTGCGTTCGCGCTCAAAGGAGTCAATCGTGCGGGAGGCTGAAAGGCTTACGAAAAAGCCGAACTTCAAAGGCTACATTCACGATGTGGGCGGACCGACGGCAAACTTCAGGCAGCCGGCTTGCGAAAAGCAGCTGACAAAGGGTGTGTGCAAAAACAAAGAGTGCCTGTATCCGCATCCTTGCGCTAACATGAAGGTGGATCACAGCGAGTATATCGATGTGCTGCGCGCAGTCAGAGGCATAGAGGGTGTCAAAAAGGTCTTCATCAGATCGGGCATCAGATATGACTATGTTTTGGCGGATAAGGATGACGAATTCTTAAGGGAGCTTGTTAAGTATCATGTTAGCGGTACACTTAAGGTTGCACCTGAACATGTCTCGCCGAAGGTTCTCAAATACATGGGAAAGCCTGAAAGAGCTGTCTTTGACGCATTCTGCGCAAAGTACAAAGCGCTGAACGAGAAATACGGACTGAGGCAGTACCTGATTCCGTATCTGATTTCGTCGCATCCGGGGAGCACCCTTGATGACGCGATAGAGCTAGCGCTTTACTTAAAGAAATTCGGTTTTGTTCCCGACCAGGTTCAGGATTTTTATCCGACGCCGGGGACACTGGCCACATGCATGTATTATACGGAGCTGGATCCGTTCACAATGCGCCCTGTATATGTAGCAAAGCTGATGCGCGAAAAGCATATGCAAAGAGCGCTGATACATTTCAATAAACCGGAAAACAGAAAGCTGGTGCTCGAAGCACTCAGAAAGGCAAACAGAGAGGATTTAATTCCGGTGCTTTTGCCGGTAGGGAAAGGAAACGATGTCAACACTCACAGAACTGGCTCTGGTGACAGAGGACGCCGCAAGGCAGTACAATCAAATAATCAGAGAAGCGGCGAAAAAAAGCGCAGTGGTGCTAAAAACCCGGGAAGAGGCCATGGCGCATGGAAAGCTGGTCTTGGGAAATAACATCGACCTGATGCGCAGCCTTGAATGCGGAAAGGTTCAGCTGGTTTATATCGACCCGCCGTTCTTTTCGAATGCAAGCTACAAATCAAAGCCCTCAAAGACAGGGAAAATCGAGAGGCATGCTTACACAGACGAGTGGCCGGGAGGAATGAAGGAATATCTGACGATGCTGGCGGTGAGACTTCACTTTATAAAGCATCTGCTCTCGGATACGGGCTCGGTTTGGGTGCACCTGGACTGGCACGCAGCACATTATGTAAAGGTCATAATGGATGAAATTTTCGGTGAAGAGAACTTCGTAAACGAGATAATTTGGAATTATAAATCCGGCGGCAGCACGAAAAGGCATTTTGCCCGTAAACACGACACGCTGCTGTTTTACTCAAAAACGGATAAATATTATCTGAACATCCCAAAGGAAAAAAGCTACAACAGAAAGCTAAAGCCATATAAATTCAAAGGCGTAGAGGAGTTCGAGGATGAGCTCGGCTGGTACACGCTGGTGAATATGAAGGATGTCTGGCAGATAGACATGGTGGGCCGCACCAGCGGCGAGCGCACCGGCTATGCGACGCAAAAGCCGGAAGCACTGCTTTCGCGCATTATCGAAAGCTGCAGTCGTGAAGGCGATAC
>JAEEGU010000188.1 GCA_016280485.1 Bacillota bacterium
ATGGAAGCACATAAAGGACATAAACAAGCTGACGCGCGAGGAGATTGAAATCGAGCTCACACGCGGCAGCAGCGACGAAAGACTTGAAAAGATATTAAAGAAATATAAAAGAGTAGGTATATACGATTATAATGAGGAGGATTAGCATGATATTTTTCAGAAGCGATTACAGCAGCGGAGCACATCCAAGAATTCTGGAGGCTCTTACAAAAACAAATTATGAACACAGTGACGGTTATTTCATGGACGAGCATTGCTTCCACGCAATCGAGCTTTTGAAAAAGAAGATTGGCCGCGATGATATAGACATTCACTTGACTGTAGGCGGCACCATCACAAACCTCACCGCAATCTGCGCATTCCTGCGTCCGCATCAGGCTGCTGTTTCTGCAGCAAGCGGGCACATCTGCATGCACGAGACAGGCTCTGTCGAGGCTACAGGTCACAAGGTCATCCACCTGCCTTCAACTGACGGCAAGGTTTATCCGAACCAGATCGACGAGACCATCATCTTCCACGAAGACGAGCATATGGTACAGCCAAAGCTCCTCTACATCTCCCAGCCTACCGAAATCGGCACGATTTACACAAAGGCGGAGCTTAAAGCATTAAAGGAAAAGTGCGAGGAGCACAACATGTACCTCTACATAGACGGAGCGCGCCTTGCGACTGCGCTCACATGCGATGAGTGCGACGTAACACTTGCCGATATGGCACAGTATTCCGACGCCTTCTACATCGGCGGCACAAAGAACGCCTTCCTCTTCGGAGAAGCCGTAGTCATTGTAAATCCGGCACTTCGCGAAGACTTCCGCTTCATCATCAAGCAGCGCGGAGGTATGTTTGCAAAGGGCAGACTTATCGGCATCCAGTTCGAGGAGATGTTTAAGGACAATCTCTATTTCGAAATCGGCCGCGGCAGCAACGAAAAAGCTAAGCGTCTGCGCGAGGGCATAAAGGCAGCCGGCTATGAGTTTATGGTGGACTCACCGACAAACCAGATCTTCCCTATATTCCCGGAGGAAATGGTAAAGCGCCTTGAAAAGGATTTCTTCTTCTACCGCTGGGCGGCACCAAAGGACGGCAAGACTCCAATCCGCCTTGTTACAAGCTGGGTAACTACAGACGAAGACATCGACGCATTCTTAAATGCGATCAAATAGACAAAAGAGCAGAAAAGAAGGCAATAATATGAAATTACTTATAGCATCAGATTTACACGGATCGGCATATTATGTCGAAAAGCTTATTGAAAAATACCGCGAGTCGGGGGCCGAAAGACTCCTGACTCTCGGAGATTTACTATATCATGGGCCGCGTAACGACCTGCCGCGTGATTACGACACAAAGCTTACCGCAAAGCTTTTAAACGGAATTGCGGACGAGCTTATCTGCATTAAAGGTAACTGCGAGGCAGATGTGGATCAGATGGTCCTCGATTTTCCGGTGCTTACCGAAAGCGGCGTTCTCTACGAGCAGGGTCGTGTAATCTGGCTCACGCACGGACATGTTTTTAATATGCAGAACCCGCCTAAAATGAAAAAGGGTGATATCCTCCTGCACGGACATACACACGTGCCTGCGATTGAGCACTTCGGCGGTGAATCCGGCAAGGATTTCACTTACCTCAATCCGGGCTCCGTATCCATTCCAAAGGAGAACAGCCATCACAGCTATATGATTATGGACGGCGGCCGCTTCACCTGGTACGACCTCGAAACAGGCGAGCCTTATATGTATTTCGACATTTAATTTTGACAGTTAATCGGGAATTTTAGCAAAATGAGTTTGGGGTTTATAAGACAATATTTAGGACTACCCGGCAGGATATATGTGCTCTTCCTTGCACGCATAATAGCCGCCATGGGGTCCTTTATATATTCATTCTTGACGCTCTTTATGAGCAATCGCCTCGGCTATTCGGAGGGTAAGATTGCATATTATCTGCTGCTTCTTGCGCTGGTAAGCCTGCCGGCGGCTCTGATCGGAGGAAAGCTCGCCGATATGTTTTCACGCAAAATGACCTATGTTTTGCTGATGGCCACGGCGGAAATAATGTTTTTTGTAAGCGGATTTATGATTGACAATCCGCACGTTTTAATATTTATCTTTGGGGGCTTTTTTTTCGTAAATGCCGGATCGCCCATCATATCGGCCATGATGATGGACTATACGACCCCGGCAAACAGACAGGAGAGCATGTCGCTGGTGTACCTGGGCTTTAACCTTGGTTATGCCTTTGGACCGATGATAGCGGGCTTCCTGTTTGTCAATTACATCCGCTGGGTCTTCTGGGGAAACGCGCTGATCAACGGAATATCCGTGCTTTTGATCCTGACGCTTATAAAGGAAAACCCTCGGGAAAAAGGGCAGCCGCGCACGCAAGCCAAGCAGCCAAAGGAGCAGGAGACAGAGCTGTCCGAGGCGGAAGCAGCACCCGCTGCGGTAAGGGGTGGGCTACTCCGCCAGCTCATGCACGATCCCGTGCTGGTGGCGGTGGCACTCTTTATGGCAAGCGCCACCTTCAGCTACGCTCAGGTCGGCTACATGATGCCGCTCGATATGGAAAGCTATTTCGGTATAGAGGTTGGCAGCCGCGCATACGGTGTAATCTGGTCGCTTAACGGCCTTGGCGTATTCCTCTTAACACCGATTTGCGTATATCTTTTCAAGAAAAATCCGCCGATGTGGAATATAGCGTTTTCCATGGTGCTCTTCGCAATCGGCTTTATGGGTTATGCGTTTACACACAATCTGTTCATTATGTACTTTCTGGTGCTGGTGTGGACCGCAGGCGAGGTAATCGACGCCAGCAATACCGGAGTCTTCATCGCAAACCACGCGCCGAAGGAATTCCGCGCAAGGTACCAGTCGATATACGATATTATTCAGGGCACCGGCAGAGCGGTAGGCCCGATGATTATGGGGTCATTTCTGATGAACCACACTGCAAGCCAGGGCTGGCTCCTCTGCGGTGGCCTCTGCGTTATATCAGCTGTTGCATATTTTCTGATGTATGCTGCAGGTAAAAGATAAAGGGACATAAAAATGATTAAAATGCTTGGGAAACGAATACTGGGTCTGGCAGCAGCGGTGCTCCTCATCGCATCGGGAACCGTCAGCGCATTCGGCGCAGAATTTTACGATGTGCCCGAGGGTGCGTGGTACCATGACTATGTAAATGAGCTTTCGGACAAGGGCGTAATTAATGGCAGGGGCGGAGGTTATTTCGCTCCCGCTGAGAATGTGCTCCATGCGGAGGCACTGAAGCTGGTCCTTACCGCAGCGGGAAAGGAAATTGAAGACCCTGCGGAGGCTGTGTGGATTACGGGCGAGGGTGTGCCATGGTACGAGCCTGTAGTGGCTGCGGCGGACAGGTACGGCATTGCGGAGTCGGGCACTTACGAGCCGCTCGAGCCTGCGACTCGTGAAGAGGTATGCGCTTACATAGTGCGCGGCATGGAGTGGCAAAAGGCTTCGCATCCGGAGGATGTCTTCATAGACACAGGCAGCGACAATGCCGAAATCCTCTACTGGAAGGGCATCGTCACCGGCATTGCGGGGCTGCAGGGCTACAGCTTCAGCGGTGGCAGCAGCATAAGCCGTGCCGAGGCAGCGACACTTATCTACCGCATGATGGGCTATGACCCGCTTGGGGTTAAGAAGCTTACCGGCATCACTGATGCGGAGGGGTTTGAGTTTAAGAACCCTGTGACCGTGTCCGACTGGGAAAAGATAGTGATGTACATGGGCAGGCACAATATTGACAGCTACACGGCCATTTACTCGAAGGGCTATGAGCCTGAGCTTTCATGGAACGATGTTTGCCAGAACGCAATCGATGCCTACGGTGAGTGCTATGACCGCTGCAACGAGTATTTCTGCTACGGGCTGACCGCTCAGGCGAGGGTGAACTGGGTAAAGGGAATACCTACGGTGAACCTTACGGTTTCAAACTCGGAGTTTTCCACCAAAGAGATGGAAAGCATGAGAGGTGAATTCTTTGAGCTTGCATCGGAAAAGGTGGCAGAGCTTGTAAGAAAGGGCAAAATTACGGCGGACATGAGCGAAAAGGAAAAGGCCCGAGCAATATTTAATTACATCTGCGAAAAGTGCAGCTATGATGACAGCGAATCGAACACTACCCGCCATTTCGGCTACAGCGCAATCACAAGCGGAAAGACCGTGTGCCAGGGATATACGGCGCTTTTAAATGCTATGCTAAAGAGCGCAGGCATCTGGTGCGAAACGGTGCCGGGTGAGCTTACCGACAGGACGCCTGCGGAAAAGCACATCTGGACCCGCGCAATGGTAGATGGCGAAATAACATATATTGACATGACCTTTGGAGACAGCAGCAGGCGCAGCCCGAATTACGAGTATTTCTGCGTTCCGCGCGAAAGCCTCACAAGGAATAGAATCTGGAATTAGAAGCGGTGATAAGCGAATCTGGATTATTAAGCAAAATAAAAACGGTGCTTGGATGTAGGTCCAAGCACCATTTTGTATGTCTATAATTTATCCCCTTTTGATCCTATTACTAAGTCGATATCGCCTGTGTCCGTGATGATTTCACATCTGCCGCCGGTTATGGTCTTTGGCACGTTTATGCTGCCGACCTCGGAACTTGCCAGAAAGACCTTGTCTGAGAAGAACATGCCGGTGACGGAGCCTGTGTCGGTCTTGGCGTAGATTTCTGCTGCATCGCAGCCGTTGAACCAGATGTCACCGGTCTCGCGCTTCAGATCAAATCTGCCGCTTGCGACAGCGTTTGTCATAATCAGGCTGCCTGTGTCGCCGCTTGATGTGAAGTTTTCACAGGTCACATCCTTTAACGTAACCTTGCCGGTGTCGCTCGAAATCTCGAGGCTGCCCGCACACTCTGCGGAGGCTACCGCGATATCGCCGATATCGGTAGAAAGCTTGATTGCGCCTGCAGATACATCGTTTACCGAAATTCCGCCGGCATCCGTTTCGACGGAAAGCATTCCCGAAACATCGGCCGAGCAGTATACGCTGCCGAGGTCGACATTAACATCGACGCTTGAGAAGGTGAAGCCGTCGGAGATTACCACATCGCCCGAATCGGTTCCGAGCGTCAGGCTCGAATAGGTGTCCTTTGGCAGGTGGAGTGTGATTTTAGGCTTTTCCGTAATGAGGCCGATATTAAAGCTACGGTTCCTCTGCTGCGTGATTACCAGTGTCGCGCCGTTTACCTCAACATCGTAAGGCTCGTCTTTGCTCTCGCGGCATTCGATGAGGCATTCGCCCGTCTCCGAAGGAACGAGCTCTACCTTTGCGGAATCAATAGTTATATTTATATTTTGGAAATCTTCGGTCAGGCTGTACTCGTTTGTCTCAAAGCTGCTCGAGCTGAGGCGGGTCGGATCGAAGTCGAGCGCGGCGAATGAAATGCCGCATGTAAGAAGTCCTACTACCACGAGTGCGGCAGCGACTATCATAAGTGTTTTGGATTTAATCATTGGCTGGTTCCTCCTTTCCCACAAATGCGCGCTTTACGCCGAGCGCCATGTTTTTCGTGAGCTTTAATATTCCCTTTGCTATGCAGAAGCA
>JAEEGU010000189.1 GCA_016280485.1 Bacillota bacterium
CGAGATATTATCTCAGAAGGGGATGAAGGTCAATGCCAAGAAAAAGTAGTAAAACAGAGCATGTTCTAAAGGTAATCGCTCATGCGGGCGAAAGCTTTGAACCTGAAGAAGAAGCTGTTGAGGCCGCAGGGCCGATGCAGGAAGAGCCTGCGGAGGAAAGCGTTGAGCCTACACCTACGGAGACGGCAGAGCCCGAAAGAGAGTTTGCTCCGGAGCCGACGCCGACCAAGCCGCTTGAGCCTGAGGGCAGCACCGATATGCGCCGCGAGCTCAAAGAGCAGCTGAAGGAAGAGCTCAAAGAGGAGCTTCTTGAGGAGTTAAAGCTCGAAACCGAAGCCTTGCCAAAGGAAGAAGCGATAGAGCATGTTCAACCGACAATGAATGTTGCGGAAGTCCCGCCACCGCCAAAGGATGGGGAGGATGAACCGTTACATATAGGACTTCACCAAGCAGCACCACCGGTGATCAGAGGCCACGAACTTGAGGTAGTAAATCTCTCCGAGGTTCTGGCTTATGAAATGATGGGTGAAGTGATGAGTAAACTTAATGTTTGTGATTGCAAGATCTGTCAGGCCGATGTGCTTGCACTTACCCTAAACCGTGTGCAGCAAAAGTATATTACAACGGATGCGGGTAAGCAGTATATGCAGCTTGATTTATACAGAAAGCAATATGAAACGGATCTTTTGTCTGCCTTGACCAAGGCTTGTGTCAGGGTCAAGGGATCACCAAGACACAAGTAGCAAAAAACTAACAGAGAGGTGATTAAATGAACAGTAATAAGGAAGCTTACACTGATATTGAAATCGATGTACTCCGTGAACTGGGTAACATCGGAGCAGGTAATGCGGCAACGTCACTGTCAACCATGCTGAATGCTACGGTAGATATGGCTGTGCCGGTTGTAAGAATTACATCCTTTGACGACGCGGTTGAATCCTTCGGAGGAGCGGAAAACCTTGCTGCAGGCGTACTTCTCAGCTTTGAAGGACTTGAAGGTGTCGAAAAAGAGGAAATCAAGGGAATGCTGCTCTTTATTGTAGACATTGAATCGGCAAATGATATCGTTTCAATGCTCACAGGCGGCATGTATGAACCGGGTTCGCCGGAGTTTGAAGAAATGAAGCCGTCCGTGCTTTCCGAAATCGGAAACATCATGGGCGCGGCTTACATAAACTCTATCGCGACACTCACAGGTCTCGCGTTAAACATTTCCGTTCCTTATCTGGCAACGGATATGGTTGGCGCAATATTAAGTATTCCTATAGCCGAGTTCGGTGCCCTCAGTGATACGGTACTCTTCATTGAGGAAAGCTTTAGCGGTGTAGGAAAGGACATCAATAGTAGTATGTCTTTATTTGCGGGAAGCGAAACTATTGATGTTATTATGAAGAAGCTTGGTATAGAACTATGAGTGGAATGATTACAGTCGGCATTTCCGATTTCAAAACATCAACAAGTGCAGATGCGGTTTTCGTAACCTTTGCGCTCGGATCATGTGTCGGAACATGCCTGTGGGACAAAACTACAAAAATCGGAGGACTATCGCATATCATGCTGCCGTATTCCAAGGAATTCAAGGATATGGGAACAATAAACAGGATGAAGTTTGCAGATACCGCAATCCTCGATATGTTCATGCAGCTTCGCCGCATGGGCGCAAAGCCTGAAAACATTGTGGCAAAGATCGCCGGAGGCGCGACGATGTTCCAGTCGTCGGTGGGCGGCACGATGGGTAACATAGGGCAGAGAAATGTAGCTTATGTAAAAGAAGTGTTGAAACAGTTAAAACTGCCGATTGTTGCGGAGGATACAGGCCTTGACTATGGTCGTACACTGTATTTCGACAACGCAACAGGTACTATGAAGATACAGTCGGTAGGCCATGACGTTAAAGAATTTTAATAATAAAATGTACTAATTTTTAGAATAAAATAAAAATTATCTTGAAACTGACTAAGTGATTCATTATAATAGTGATAAGGTCGCGAAAGTGTTAGCTTATATTGCGGTCCTGATGAGAAAGGAGACAAATAATGGCAGAGCTTTATGACAACAATGTAATGGTGGAGGAAGATACTCAAGCCGGTAAGTTTTTGACATTCTCCCTCGATGGAGAGACTTATGGCTTTGAAATCAGATATGTCACTGAGATTATCAGCATCCAGGCAATCACCGAGATTCCTGAGGTTCCTGATTATATCAAGGGCATCATCAACCTTCGCGGAAAAGTTATTCCGGTAATCGATGTACGCCTCAAGTTTGGAAAGGAAGAAATCCCTTACAACGAGAGAACATGCATCATCGTAATTGACATCAACGAAATCTCCGTAGGTCTCATCGTAGACTGCGTAGATGAAGTACTCAATATCGGAGACGACGATATTGCAGATGCACCTCAGAGCAAGACAGGCTTTACCAACAAATACATCAGAGGTATCGGTAAGGTTGGCGACAACGTTCAGTTGCTCCTGGATTGCGAAAAGCTGCTCAAAGAAGAAGAACTTGAAGTGCTGGAGGGTATTTCTTAATCCGAAGGCCGTTTGATATAGTGATTGGGAAGTGTTGTTATGGCATTCAAAAAAATAAGAGTTCTGATAGTAGACGATTCGCTGCTTTTCAGACAGACACTCGCACAGGATTTGTCAAAGGACTTCGGAATTGAAGTCATCGGTATGGCAGAGGATCCTTATGCGGCTGTAAAAATTATCAATCAGTTACATCCCGATGTAATCACTTTGGATGTCGAGATGCCAAAGATGAGCGGTATCGAATTCTTAAAGAGAGTTCTGCCGCAATACCCGTTGCCTGTAGTTGTAGTCAGCTCGGTGGCAGAGAACGTATTCAACGCTCTCGAAGCCGGTGCGGTTGATTTTGTAACCAAGCCGAGTGCTGACAGAGGCGGCAGGCAGGCATTTATCAATGAGCTTGTGGGGAAAATAAAGGTTGCGTCCACCGCAAAGGTGCGCCAGCCAAGTGCTGCTCCGCGCCCTGCAGCAGGTGCGCCTGCTGCGGCAAGACCGGCTGCTCCTGCGTCGGCTTTGCAGGAACTGGATGCTTCAAAGCTTATCGCAATCGGTGCGTCCACAGGCGGTACAGATGCCCTTTATGAGGTACTCACAAGGCTCCCGGCAAACATTCCGGGTATCGTTATAGTGCAGCATATGCCTAGCGGTTTTACAAAGCTTTTTGCACAGAGACTTGATGCAAACTGCAAATTTGCCGTAAAGGAGGCTGCGGACGGAGACATGATTCGTCCGGGTCAGGCTATAGTTGCTGCAGGCGATCACCATCTGCGTGTGGTTAAAAACGGCAACATGTATCAGATTACCAGCAAAGAAGGCGAAAGAGTTTCGGGACATTGCCCATCTGTTGATGCAATGTTTAATTCGGTTGCCGAAAATGTGGACTGCTCAAAGGTTGTCGGAGTTATCCTTACAGGTATGGGGCGTGACGGTGCTGACGGTATGCTCAAAATGCGCCAGGCCGGTGCTTACACAATCGGTCAGGACGAGGCATCCTGCGTTGTTTACGGCATGCCTAAGGTTGCTTACGAGATCGGTGCGGTTCAGACACAACTGCCTCTGCTTAATATTGCAGATGACATAGTTAGACATGTACAGAAATAGATATTGAAGAGAGTAGGATATGAGCCTGCTCTCTTTTTGTATGGCTATGTTGTACAAACATGTATAAAGTTTGCATAAATAATCAAAAAATTGCGAAATTTAATTGACTTTATAAATAATTAGAAATATAATTATAATTACAGTATTTATTGCGTTTTTGTTGCAAAAGCGCTGGTATAATACGTATTGAAGTGTTAAGTAAGGGCACAAGGAGGTAAATCTTATGCTAAAGAAAATTAAAATGAGGCCGTTGCTTATAATCTACGGAGTTGCGGCGATCCTGGTATCTGTCATACTGGCGATTGTATTCACATTCGGTATGAGCAAGATCAACGGGAATGTACAGCACCTTTATGATGTAGCTGTTGAGACTCATCAGAATGTAGCGACTGTACAGACAAACCTTATGAAGATAGGTAATAACTACATGCTTATCTTCGTAGAGAGAGATTTCTCGACAGTTTCAAACAGACTCGAAGAAATCACAGCCTGGACAACTGAGGACAAGGAGCTCCTCACAGCATATCTCGAGTCGGGAATTGATGACGAAGCACTTGCGGCATATAATGCTTTGCAGGATGCACTCGCACCTTACAGAGAGACCCGAGGCTACATGGACGAGCGATTGCTTGCAAACGACTTTGACGGCGCGCTTGTTTACTACGAGCAGTTTGAGGGCTATCGCGAGACTGTAGACGAGGCGGTTGCTTATCTTTGCAGCATCACCGGCAGCACCGGCAGTAAGATTGTTGCAGAAAGTAACGCAGCGTTTACCAGAACTCTTATCATAAATATCGCGGTATTCGTGGTTCTCTTCATTCTGGTATTTACCCTTGCGATATTTATCATCAGATTCGTTAGAAAGAGCCTCGAAAAGGACGTACATATCGCACACGAGCTTGCAGCAGGTAAAATTGAGCTTGATGTACCTGTTGAAAAGGACGAGACAGCAAAGAACGAGCTCTTCATACTTGAGGGCGCATTTGCTGATGTTATTGCAAACTCGCAGAAGCAGGCACATACGCTTGAAGAGATTGCAAAGGGGCATATCGATATCAGCGTAGATGTAAGATCCGACGAGGATGCATTAAACCACTCCATGAAGAGAGTTGTAAACATCCTCCGCGGACTCGAGGCATCCCTTATCAATATAGGAAAGAACCTCACCGAAGGACATACGGACTTCAGGGTAAAGGCAGACAGCTTCCATGGCGGTTACAAGGATATCATGGAATCCGTAAACGGTATCGTAGATACCATGGGTACTCAGCTTAATGACCTCGTATCCGCAGTTTCCGACCTCGGCGAGGGCAAGCTGCCTCAGGTTGATACAAACAGACCTGGCGAATACGGCGCTGCATTCCAGCAGGTTGAAAAGACTGTTGCAAGCATCAGAGCTCTCGTAGACGATACACAGGGCATGGCAAATGCGGCAATGAACGGCGACTATGGCGTAAGAGCAGATGCAGGCAAGTACATGGGCGAATACAAGCATGTAATTGAGGGCATCAACGGTACTCTTGACATGGTAGTGGCAAAGACCAGATGGTACGAGCAGATTATCGATGCTATTCCGATGCCTGTTCAGGTACTCGACATCGAGGGCAACTGGACACTTATCAACAAGCCGTTTGAAAATGAGCTTCGTGCATGCGGTGCTCTCGCAGGCGATGCAAGCGACATCTATGGCAAGAGATGCCATGTTGACGGCGTAAGCGTAAACGGTGCGGAGGCCTTAAAGGCAGGAAATGCCGAGACCAGATTTGACTGGAACGGCAAGGTATTCAACCAGAGCACAGCTTACTTAAAGGATGCAGACGGCCAGAACATCGGTTTCGTAGGCTCCATTCAGGATATGACAAATATCTTAAAAGAGGCTGCTTACTCCGATGCTGCAGCTGCAAGACTCGAGAGAAATCTTACAAATCTGGCAGCAGGTAATTTCGCATTCGAAGACAACAATATCGAAAGAAACGATTACACCAAAAAGGTTGAAAAGACATATGATGCTATCGATACAGCGGTTGAGCGCGTAGCTCAGTCGGTAGGCGAGCTCGTAAACGACTCCGTAAAGATGGCAAATTACGCAATCGCAGGTCAGCTTGACAAGCGTGCGGATCTTTCAAAGTACGAAGGTGAGTTCGGCAAGGTAATGAAGGGTATGAACGATACTGTAGATGCCCTCACAGCGCCTGTAAATGAGCTTGTAAACGTTCTTTCCGCAGTAGGCGAAGGCGACCTCTCAAAGGAAGTTTACGGCGATTATCAGGGCGATTTGGTAAAATCCAAGAACGCACTCAACGATACAGTTCGTACGCTGCGCTCAATCATCGACGAAATTAAGCACGTGCTTGAAGCAATCGGCGCCGGCGATCTGACAGTAAAGACCAGCGATGTTTACAAGGGCGACTTTGTAGCAATCAAGAATTCGTTCAACGAGATTATCGAAAATCTCACAAACGTACTCAGCAACATCAACGAAGCATCCGCTCAGGTTGCTGCAAGCTCCAAGCAGCTTTCCGACGGCGCATCGAACCTGGCAGACGGCTCACAGAAGCAGGCAGCTGCTATCAGAGAGCTGGGTGTTACAATCACAAGTGTTGCAGAGCAGACCAAAAAGAATACCGAGGATGCTCGTAGAGCAAGCACACTGTCAACAGATGTAATGCATCAGGCAGAACGTGGAAACACTCAGATGAAAGACATGCTCGTTTCCATGGAGGAAATCAACGAGTCTTCGGCAAACATTTCAAAGATCATCAAGGTTATCGACGATATCGCATTCCAGACAAACATCCTGGCTCTGAATGCAGCCGTAGAGGCAGCAAGAGCAGGTGTACATGGCAAGGGCTTCGCAGTAGTAGCAGACGAAGTTCGTAACCTCGCAGCTAAATCCGCAGCAGCAGCTTCTGAGACAACAGCTCTCATCGAAGGCTCGATTGCAAAGGTTAACGCAGGTACAGAAATTGCGAACGCTACAGCAAAGGCACTTGAAGCTATCGTATCCGGTATTACCGAGACATCGAACCTGTGCGATGCAATCGCAGATGTATCCGATGAACAGGCAGGCGGCATTGACGAAGTTAACAGGGGTATCGATGATGTATCCCAGGTTGTACAGACCAACTCCGCTACAGCAGAGGAATCCGCATCGTCCTCCGAGGAACTCTACGGACAGGCAGATTCGCTCCGCAGCCTCGTATCCCAGTTCAAGCTGAAGGGTTCAGACAGCAAGTCCGCTGCCGCTCCCAAAGAGCCTCCTCAGATTGAAATGAAGCGCGAGGATATTCCTGAAATCGTTCTCGACTTTGACATGAACGACAAATACTAGAGCATAAGAAAAACCTTCTTATCAAATAGGAGACCCCCGAACCGAAAGGTTCGGGGGTTTTCTTTTGGGACTCTTTGGGCTTCCCGGCCTTATCGGCACATAAAAGTATATAAAAAAGGACCGTTTGGAATGTCCAAACGGTCCGTGGTTTGTACTGCTACGTACGATGTGGTTTATTATACTAAACCCTGAGCCATCATAGCGCCTGCTACCTTTTCGAAGCCGGCAATGTTAGCACCCTGTACCAGAGCGTTCTTGTTGCCATAGTACTTTTCACCTGCGTTAGCGCAAGCGTTGTAGATGTTCTTCATGATAGTGTGGAGCTGCTCATAAACGTCTTCGTGTCTGTAAACAGTGTGACCTGAGTTCTGTCCCATTTCGATGCAGGAAGTAGCAACGCCCCCGGCGTTAGCTGCCTTTGCAGGACCTACTGCTACGCACTTTTCCATAA
>JAEEGU010000190.1 GCA_016280485.1 Bacillota bacterium
CCGGCTTGCGAACTTGGATTCCGCCATCGCCCTGCCAGACGCCTGTTCTTCGTGTAGGAAAGTGAAACCCTCCGTGTAGGAAAACCGTTTCCTCCGTGTAGGAAACTCAAAGGGGCCGTGTAGGAAGGTCAAAGGGGCCGTGTAGGAAGGTCAAAGGGGCCGTGTAGGTGGGCTAGCAGTTAGCGGTTAGCAGTTAGTTGCTAGTTGCTAGTGGTTAGTTGTGACTGGAGGCCCCGAACGTTCTTCCAACTCAAAACTCACAACTCCTAACTCACAACTGGAGGGGCCCCCGAACGTTCTTCTTTTGCCAGTTGAAAATGCCTGCGCAGTTGCAGGAACGGCAGAAGTGTGATAAAATCAATAAATCAATAACAAATGAGTTTGAAGGGAGATTTTGTTAGAGGTGAGCGTCTTGGGGCTTTTGCGTCAGTCGTATTGGCGAGTTTTGCCGTTTCCCCAGCGCCAGCCGTGGACGTATATCCGGGAACCAACAGCCGCAAGGCGTATCCGCTTCCGTCGGGCAGGGGTAGCGCAGGGCTGACTCTCGATGCGCAGGACAAGTGGAGCGTCTCTAGTTCCTGGGTGTCAGGCAGGGATGCCAACACAATGTGGCGTCGAAGGTCGAAAACCTACTATTCGCTTTCCAACGCATACGCTCCGCAGGAGTATGTCGCCGTGCATGGAACGCTGTCCAAGAAAGGCAGAGGGGAGCTTCAAGCTACTGGAGTGTTGAAAACGATGATGGTGAAGTTTTGTTTTTGCTTTCAAATTACATGCTGGATTGTCAACTGCCAAGATCAGGCGTATGCAACTATAACCTTTGGAAGGGCCCTTGGGGTTAACGGCATCTCGGTCATTATGGCAGCGCCATTTGGATACATGAACGCGGCAAATATTGTCGGTGTGGCAGGATTATGCAACAATCCTTTTTTTCAAAATCCTTTACATTCTCATGACCAGTTGTGCGCAAACCCAGACAATCCAGATCGTTCATCATTTTCCCTCCATTACTTTGTGAAAAAGAGCGGCAATATCTTTGATGCCACAGTAGGTCCTTATGCAGGGGCGTCATCGCTCCAGAACTATCTACATTCCGCCATAGATGTTTCCACAGAGAAAACATTTAATAGAAGTTTGTATGCAGATCGAGAATGGAACATTAAGCAAAATTCAATATTTACTGTACCCAATGGGATAAGTGAATACGATAATTCAATGAAAAAGGATAACTATATGAAGTCACACATCAAGCCAGTCACTAAGACAGCTGTTTGTGTTGCACTGTTTGCCCTGAGCTTGACCATCAAGGCTAACGCTTCGGAGGATCCGTATGTGCAGTTCGTCAGAAGCAGAGGTAGGGAGATGATTGAGGTCAAGTGCATTAAGCCTGACTGCACGAGCCCCAAGATTGAGGCGATCAAGGCTTTGCCAAAGACTATCAAGGTGAACGACGCAGAGTGGAATGTCTCACGAGACAAGGCAACGAAACCTTCCAAAAACAGATTCGGTTATGTTGAGTCTTGCAAATATGTTGTGAAAGACTTCAATGGCGACATTGCAACTGGTAGTCTGATTGTCTACCCGGATGCCGTTGCGGCATGTGAAGTCCCCATCGGTCTTGCAATAATGCGATATGCCGCCCCTATTGAGCTGATTGCCGGAGACTATGGAGAGATGCGTTGCGGCTCAATTGTTGTGGTGATGCGGAAGAGTAAGCCGGACGAGCAGTTGGCATTCAGGACTTGTTCAGTTATATTCAGAAACGTTGCTGTGATGCTGACCACGAAAAGAAGTGAACTAAAGGATTCAGATGTACGAGATCTGGCGATTGCGTTGCTTCGCTCATGCTGCCCGGAGGCGGCAGCTGCCATTGACAAGGGAGAGCCCCAAAGTTGCTCGGAACAAAAGCTTTGACGCTGTGCGCATTGTGCGCTTTAGCGGTCCTGCAAACCCGCGCCGTCGGTCTTGCCGAGGCCGACGTCCTTTTTGCCGCTAAGAATGCCTGCGGGGACAGTCCCCAGGCGTTTTCCTGATGGACCTCAATTATACCAAAAGTTCGCCCAGATTCGTGTAGCGCCGAAGGCGCGTATAATCGTGTCCTGCGAAGGCAGGTTTTCGTGTCACGGGGCTTGCCGAGAGCCGAAGGCTGGAATGACGCGGCGGCGTTTGACGAAGGTCGAGGTGAATGTAAGCCAACGAAAGCTACTTGATCGACAATTCGACCTTCAAGTCAAAACGACGACGCGACATTCCAGCGGCGGAACGCCGCGAGGCAAGCCGCCGTGGTTCGTGGTCGCGCGTAGCGCTCCCAAACTTTTACTGCGGCCTTTTCGCGGCTTTTTCAGGCGAAGCGCTCTTTCGCAAGCCACTTCCGTGACCCGCGAACGCGGGCTAAGTTGGGGTTGATGAGCCCTAAAAGTCGGGTTGTCATGCGCTCTTGCCGCGCTTGGCCAGCCGGAACCTGGAATTATGGCAAAATCAAGATGTCCAAAAACGCTTAAAATTTGGCAATTTCGGCAAACTAAAAATTTTTTTTAAAAAAGTTGCCGTACCCACTTGTCAAGCCAGGGGTAAAAGTGATATACTATGCACTCGTTGCGACCGAACGGGTGAAACGCAAGTGAAGCCAGCAAGGAAGCGACGTAGCTCTTTGACAGCCGGTAGTTGAGAAAACAGTGACATGTTTGTGTGAGCAACTAATAGTAACAAGTTTTTTTCTGAGAGTTTGATTCTGGCTCAGAACGAACGCTGGTAGCGTGGATTAGGCATGCAAGTCGAACGGGATCACCTGATTAGCAATAACCGGGTGTGAGAGTGGCGGATTGGGGAGGAACACGTGAGCAAC
>JAEEGU010000191.1 GCA_016280485.1 Bacillota bacterium
CACCGTTCGACGTTATTGATGCAGCGACCGCAAACCCCGACAAGACCTATGTTATCGCGGCGGTGGGCTTTGAAACTACCGTCCCGACATACGCTCTGGCGCTTACGGAGGCTTACGCAAAAGGTCTTAAGAACATCCGCCTGGTGACGGCCTTAAAGACCGTTATGCCGGCGCTTTCATGGATAAGCGAGAATGAACCGTCGATTGACGGCTTCATCTGCCCGGGCCACGTTTCGACCATTATCGGTAGCGAGGTATATAAGTCGCTGGCTGAGAAATACCACAAGCCGCTTGTTGTTGCAGGCTTTGAGGCAGAGCACCTTTTAACCGTAATCTACGATCTGGTTCGCCAGATCGAGGCAGGCGAATATCGTGTGGACAATCTCTACACCAACGCCGTTCGCGACACAGGCAATGCAAAGGCACAGGCGATAATCGAAAAGTTCTTCGAGCCGGGCCCTGCGATGTGGCGCGGACTTGGAATAATCCCGGATTCCGGGCTCTACTTGAGACCCGAATACGCCGAGTTTGAAGGCGGCTCGCGCGGTCTTGACGCGGATATGAAGCTGCCTAGCTCCTGCAGATGCGGGGATGTAATAGTGGGCAGGATTAATCCAAACGAGTGCCCGATGTTTGCCACGGGCTGCAGGCCGGAGTCGCCGTACGGGCCATGTATGGTTTCCGCCGAAGGGGCTTGCGGGATATGGTACCGCAACAGATAGCGTGAGCTTGTTAAAATAACCTGTGACTTTGTCAGGCAGCGTGCTTGGGGTGCTCACGTACGCTTTGTACGCTCCGCTCCCAAACACTCGCCTTTCGCGTCACAGAACATTTTTCCGGCGCTCTGGGTTTAGAAAGAGAACATTTTTTCTGCGCCAATGGTAGTTGGCACAGACCGAGTTTTTTGAAAGAGGCAATCTAAATGGAAAGAATTACGATGGCGCACGGCAGCGGCGGGAAATCCGGCGCGGAGCTGATGGCGCGCATATTCGGAAAACACTTTAAGAATGAAATACTGGACAAGATGGAGGATGCGGCGGTGCTCGAAATAAATGGCCGCATCGCCTTCAGCACCGACACCTTTGTGGTGACGCCGACTGTGTTTAAGGGCGGCGATATCGGAAAGCTTTCCGTCTGCGGGACGGTCAACGACCTTTTAATGATGGGGGCGGTGCCGAAATATCTGACCTGCGGCTTTGTCCTCGAGGAGGGCCTTGATGTGGAGCTTCTCGACAAAATAGTCGCTTCCATGGCGGAGACTGCGGGTAAGGCAGGCGTCAAGATTGTGGCAGGCGACACAAAGGTGGTAGAAGGTCACGGCGGGCTCTTCATCAACACTACAGGTATAGGCATAATCCCTGAGAATCGTGATGTAAGCGCCGCAAACTGCAAGGCAGGCGACAAAATCATCCTCTCCGGCACTCTCGGTGACCACCACGCGTGCATATTAAGCGCTCGTATGAATGTTGAAAACAACATAAAGAGCGACTGCGCGGTGCTGGCGCCTATATGCAATGCTCTCTTTGATAACGGGATCACGGTTCGCACCATGAGAGATGTCACAAGAGGCGGCCTTGGTACCATAATCAACGAAATTGCCCGCACCAGCGGTGTACACATAGACCTTGCGGAGGAATCAATCCCTGTAAATGATGATGTCAGCGGCTTTTGCGGCATCATGGGACTCGATCCGCTCTACATGGGCAACGAAGGAAAGATGATAATCATCGTACCGGGCGAGCAGGCAGACAGAGCTCTGTCGCTTGTTCGCAGTACCGAAGAGGGCAAAAATGCCGCAATTATCGGTACGGCTCTGGACGCCGAAAAGGCTTCCGTAACCATGACAACCAGACTCGGAGGCAGCCGTGTCGTAGATGTGCTCTACGGCGAAGGTTTGCCGAGAATATGCTAAAAACTCTTGACTCGTCGTTGTAAATTGGCTATTATAATAGCGAGGTGACAATATGGAAAGCGTATATCGTATCGTTAACACATTGAAAAATGCGGAACTCAGCAAGCGTGACAGATGCACGTTTACGCTGCAATTCGTAGAATACGTTGATACCGAAGGTGAAGAGGAGCCGCTCGAGGTTGTAAAGAACAGCATAGAGCTTCGCACCGGTCAGATTTTCCGTGATGCTCTTAACATGAGCGAGGGAAAGGACGAAAACACCTTCAGAATTACTGCCGACACTACCCTTGAGTACGCCAACTACATTGATTTCATAAAGGAAATCAACAACGGCCTGTCAAAAGAGGCGCTGCAGTTTTGCTACAACCTCTATGACGAGTTCTACACAAAGGGCTGGTCAAAGGATGCATACGTTCCGACCATGAACGTCCGCATGGAGCTCGACTGCACCGAGGACGGCTACCTGGTTGAGTACTATTACTATGAGGACTTCGAAAACCTTTTGGTTTACGATTTCTATTCGGCTGTAAAGGAAAGAATTGCAATCAAGAAATGCCAGCTTTGCGGCACCTATTTCCTGACGCAGAACAGAACGGACGAGCTTTACTGCTCCGGTGTCTGCCGCAATATCATTTCAAAGCAGCGTTCAAAGATTCATCATCGCCTCGATGATGAGAACGAGATGTTAAAGCGCCGTATCGCGTCCAGACTGCAGCAGCGTACAAAGGTTGCAAATCAGGCACTGCGCGAGGAGAGAGAGGCAGTTCACAAGAAATTCCTTTACGATGTAAAGCAATGGAAGAAGCAAATCAAAGAGGGCGCAGCCACAGCTGAGAACTACAAGATGTGGCTGCAGACTCAGGATTTGAAATATGCTACGATGCTAGAGCGCAAGGAGCCGCTTCCTGCTGAGGTAAGGCCAGTTCCGGTCATCAAGGCGGGCAATGTTGTGGCATCCGCACCGCTCACACCGATTGTTCCCGAAGAGGAACAGGCTGCGGGTGAAAGCGGGATAGACCTTGACGAGCTGGTTGCGGAGCCTGTGGTAAGCAGGGAGCCGCAGCCTGAAAAGCCGCAGAGCGAACAGATTAAAATGGACATTCCTTTGGAGGAACAGGGTATTCCTGAGGAGACCAAAGCGCGTATAATGCGTTTTGGCAACCAGAAGAACAATTTTGCAATCAAGAAGGCTGTTTTCCCTACACTCGAAAAAGAATCCGTCAGAGACGATTTTATAGCCTCGGATTTGATCGATGAGAGCGAAGAAGAGCAGCAGACCACTGAGGAGCCGACCATCACCTCCGTATCGCTTGATGATATGAAGGCAAGACTATCCGCTCAAAAGGAGGTATTAAGGGCGCAGGGACTCGATGAGCTTGTGGGCCTTCTCGAGGATGACGAAAGAAAGTAGAGCGTGACTTAAAAAATAACATGAACAGTTTAACGGTCCGGGACATTCCGGACCGTTTTTATGTGCGTGCAGGCTCAAAAAAGGGGTATGAAAGAGGGAGTATAAACATTGTACGAAAATGGGCGAAAAACCTTGTTTACAAGGCAAAAAACGGCCGTTTGTCGAGTCGGTTTTCAGGCCAAAAGGTAAACCAAAAAAGTTAACATGGTTTACAATTACGCAAACTCGAAAACGTTGAAATTTCAACGATGAAAGAAATGCATAAAGAATATCTCAGCCTGCAGACGCTGTAATTTCAAGGTGACCGGCGCAAATGAATTCCACAAAAAACGAACATGATGTAAACCCCTCTCGCGTAAACCGAAAATCAAGCCAAAGTTTACAATTGCGAATTCGCATAAACGTTGAAATTTCAACGCGAAATTCGAGAAACCCGGCAAACAGACACCTGAAAACGGGCATAAAAAACCGGAGATGCCCGAAAAATCAACATTTTAGTGACTTTTAGGGTCATCTCCGAGTTGTTTTTATCTTTCATTAAGCGGTGTATATTCCGCACCCTGTTTTACTCCGAAATAAGCCGGCCTCATCAGGCGTTTTCCTGTAATCAGCTCCTCCAGACGGTGCGCACACCAGCCTGAAAGCCTGGCCAAAGCGAACAGCGGAGTCGATATATCGTCGGGTATATTAAGCGCGCGATATATGAAGCCCGAGTAGAGGTCAACATTTGCGGGAAGGAGAGCATCGGCATCACCTGTAAACTCGCGAACTATATCCGGAACCCGGTTTTCTATATATTCGCAGAGGTGATAGTCCTCCTCCATGCCCTTGCTCTTTGCGAGGCGCCCTGCAACATCGCGAAGCAGTATAGCGCGCGGATCGGAAAGGGTATATATTGCATGCCCTATGCCGTAGACTCTGCCGCTTCCGTCGTTCGCCTCGCCGCGCATAACCTTCAGGAAGTATTCGCGAAGCTGTGAGTCGCTGCCTATATCCGAAACATTTGCCTTGAGGTCGTCAATCATGCGGCAGACCGCAATGTTTGCGCCGCCGTGGAGCGGTCCCTTAAGCGATGAAATCGCTGCCGAGATGGCGCCGTAGGTGTCCGTCCCCGAAGACGAAATGAGGTGGGTCGTAAAGGTGGAGTTGTTACCGCCGCCGTGCTCAGCGTGGAGCATCAGGCAGAGGTCTAAAACCTTGGCCTCCAGATCGTCAAACTCGCCGCTTCGCCTTGTCATGTGAAGTATGTTCTCAGCGGTGGATAAGTTCGAGTGCGGTCTGTGTCTTACAAACCCCAGATCACCCTCGAGACTGCGCCGCTTCGCCTCGTAGGAGTAAGCGATCAGCGACGGAAAGTAGCCGATTATGTCAAGGGACTGCCTGAGCACATTGCTTGCCGAGGTGTCGTCCGGATTGTCGTCATACGAATACAGCGCGAGAACCGAACGCGACAGCTTGTTCATGATGTTGATCGAAGGTGCGGGCAAAATCATAGCCTTTGCGAAGCCTTCCGGCAGAATGCGCTTGGAGTTTAGGAGCAGCGTGAACTCTTCGAGCTGCTTAGCCGAAGGCAGCCTGCCAAAGAGCAGCAGATAGGTCACTTCGTCGAAGCCGAAGCG
>JAEEGU010000192.1 GCA_016280485.1 Bacillota bacterium
AAGGTCATGGATGCCGTTTGGCCACTCGTTCAGACTGTTCTTGACCTCATCATGCAGGCGCTTCCGCCTCTCATGGATGCGATATCGTCTTTCCTCGACTGGATAATGCCATACCTCACGCCGATAATTGATGCGGTCAAAGGAGTGGTTGAGGGCTTTTTAGCACTCTTAGACGGCGACGTCGGGACATTCCTCGAGTCCATCGAGGGCGTGCTCACGACGGCACTTGATACATTATTCGGCATCGGCGCAGACTTATTCACCTGGCTGTGGGACGGTATTAAATCCGTGTGGGATTCAATCTCGGGCTGGGTGACTGAGAAGGTTGAGTGGCTGGAGGATAAACTCTTCTTTTGGCGTTCGGGTACAGCTGAAATGTCCGGAGAGCCGGCAATTAAAGGGACCAATTTCCGGGGCCGTGGCGGTAGCTTCGCTGCTGGGCTTCCGTATGTTCCATACGACGGATATCAGGCAGAGCTGCATAAAGGCGAAACTGTCTTGAACGCGCAGAACACGGCAAGCCTTATCAACTCGCTCAAAGAATCACTCGCAACGGCATCGCAGCCAAGCGGACCGATAGAGCTGGTAATCAATCTTGACGGCCAGCAGTTCGCCTCGGCGACATACGATGCAAGACAGCGAGAAAACCAAAGACGCGGAGGGAGGCTCGTAAACGCATGAGGACAGTAATAATCAACGGGCACACGTACGGAATCGCTCCGTATAGCCTCATCGAAACGCCACGCAGAATCACGGGTCCTAACTCGGGCGTATCGCTTGACGGAACACTCATAGAGGACCTTGTGGCTATAAAATACGACATATCACTTGAGCTCATGCCGCTTACGGCAAGCGAGCTCAACCAACTTGCGCAGGACATCTCAACGGCTTTTGTTGAGGTGTCTTATTTTTCAGCGGTACGCAATCAAACCGTGACGCTCGAAATGAAGCCCGAGCCATCATCGATAGCACTAATTTTGCTCAAAGGCATCGGCGCGGACGACCTCTATGGAAACTTCACTATTGCATTCAAGCAGAGGTAAACCATGAGTAATAAACTTATAACCGAAAGCGGCATCGTATTAGGCGATGAGATAATCATTGACGGCAACCTCCAACTGTTCGAATCTATGACCGGCTCGGAGCTCGCGTATGATACTCTTACAATCACCGTGATGGCGAACATTTTCAGAGCCGCTTTCAAGGACAAAAACGGAAAACAAGTAATTACCTCCGACGGCAAGAGATTCATCCTCGACTTGTCAAGAACCTGGAGCTACGGCAGGTGGATAAAGTATTACCACGATGACGAGCTCAAAGGCAAGTTCTACATCGAGAATGTGGCGCGTATCGGCAGGGAAAAGTACAAAATAACCGCTATGAGCTCGGTGGGCCTTTTGGCGAACACCCAGCACTATGGCGGCATATATCAAGGCAAAGCATTCGGCGAGCTGGTAGGCGAAATCATCGGCGGAGTCGTCCCGTACACCGTGGACCTAACGCTCCAAAACCAACCTATCTACGGATGGCTACCAATCGCTTCAAGACGCGAAAATCTACACCAAGCCCTCTTTGCGATGTCCGCATCCATCAAAAAGGACGAGAACGGCGATATGTTTATAACCGGACTCTCAAAGGACACCGCAACAGAGATTCCGGGTTCGCGTATCTATATGGGAGGCTCTGTTGAATACCCGCAGGCGACGAAGATTATAGCATTATCAGAGCACGCCTACATCGGCAGAGCCAGCGATGAAGAGGTCACGCTTTACAACGACGCTATATCAGCCGATTCGATAACCACACCGAGCGGCCAAGTAGTCCTTGGCGGTTTGGTGCTCTTCGATGAGCCTTGCCACGATTTAACAATCACCGGCACCACGATAATCGAAAGTGGTGTCAATTTTGCTGTTTTAGCACCTACAGGAGAGTGCGAGCTCAAAGGGCTCAAGTACACTCACACGGTCCGTCAGATCACACGTCCGGAAATCATCGGCGACATAACCGACGACAACAAGGCGATCGCGGAGCAAGCAACGCTCGTTTCGATTGCAAACTCGGAAAATGTAGCGGACCGCCTCGCAAACTACTACGGAAGCGCGAAAAAAGTCACTATAGACATCGTGCAGGGCGAAGAATCCACCGGAGATGCGGTCACATTCCTCGACCCATTTAACGAGCAAACAGAAGGGCTCATATCCCACCTTGATATGAGGATATCGGGAATTTTAAAGAGCAAAGCCGAGATAATAGCCGATTATGACCCACCCGACATCGGCAACTACTATTCGCACGTGCAGCTTCTCACTGGTTCCACCACGTGGCTCATCCCTCCGGGCACCGAGAAAATACGAGCGGTACTCATCGGAGGCGGCAGCTCGGGGCATAAGGGCGAAAACGGAGCAGATGGCATAGACGGATATAACGCAAATAGGCAAAGCTATTTCCCGCCTGGCGGAAATGCCGGCGCAGCAGGGTCCGGAGGCAAAATACTCATAAAAACCCTCAATGTCGAGGGGGTTGCAAGCCTTTCGGTTTTATGTGGCGCAGGCAACACTCAAGGAGATGGGCAAGAAGGCGGAAATACCACTCTCACAATAAACGGAGACACATACACTTCTGCAGATGGAACATCGTCCTCAATCGGCTTTGTAGAAATTTTCGGCGGCAATTCGTATGGACTTCCGGGAATACCGAATAATACCAAAGGCGGGCACGGAGGATGTCCTAAATCTTCGGCGGAAATGCCGGGCGAAGATTTTACAGACGGAGTGAACACTTGGTACGGCGGTGCAAGAGGCGCATACGCATCATGGACTAACCAAGCAGGTCAGTTCATGGAACGCTCAGGCGGATGCGGAGGCGGTGCGGCCCATGGGTCGGACGGCGAAAGCGGACACGATGGACGATACGACCATTTAGGCAGAACAGCGGGCGAAGGGGGCAAAGGCGGCGACGGAGACAACGGCGCGAACGCCGACCCAGCTATCTACGGCATGGGTGGTCAAGGCGGATATGGCGGCGGCGGCGGCGGATGCGGTCAACGCGAATGGGCGGACGGTAGCGAACGGACCCTTGCTTTGCCGAGTGGCGGCGCAGGCGGCCAAGGCGGCCTTGGCGGTAATGGTGCCGCAGGGTGCGTGTTCATTTACTATTAGGAGGTAATCATGGCAGAATTAGAATACATTTCCCAGTACGAAGGAACCGAAATCGACGCATCTGTCGGATTCGGAAAAACCCCCGATGCTACACCTACGGCGGGATCCCCGCGCGGAGCTGAGTCGGGCGGTATAAAAAGCTATGTAGACGGCTTAATTGCAGCAGTAAGAAACGACTTCGGGGCAAGTGGCGCCGGCGCACACAACGCAATCTACCGGGGAAAATACCTCGGCTCGTCTGTCACAGCAGAACAGTATGCGCAGATTGCTGCAGGCACATTCGAAGACATGTATATCGGCGACTATTGGACGATATCAGGTATCAATTGGCGCATTGCCGACTTTGATTACTATTTCCACTCCGGTTACGACCCGGAAAATGCGGACGGCCGTTGGGGCGAGGTGATAACACATCATGTGGTAATAGTCCCGGATCGTTCAGTCGGAGACTATCAGAAAATGAACTCAACAGACACAACCGCCGGAGGTTATGCCGGAAGCGAAATGCGCACCACAAACATGACCGCCGCCAAGAACCTCATTAAGGCAGCTTTCGGTGAGTCACATATCATGGTCCACAAGGACAACCTTATCAACGCAGTCTACAGCGGATATCCATCCGGAGGAGCGTGGGTTGACACAGACATCGAGCTCATGACGGAGTGGATGGTCTATGGCGCACCGGTATTCCACCCTATGTGCGACGGCAGCCGGATTGTTTACAACTACGAGGTCGGTTGCAAGCAGCTCAACCTGTTTAGGCATCGCCCGGACCTGATCTACTCGGATGCGTGGCGATTCGACTACTGGCTGAGGGACGTAGTCTCCGCCGCTACCTTCGCTCTTGTCTACCGCGGCGGCGTTGCGGCCTGCGACGGCGCATCCCTTGCTCTTGGCGTGCGCCCCGCTTTCTGTCTTATATCTTAAATCATAAATCACGCCCCTTTATGGGGCGGGAATGGAGGAAAATTTGTCAGTCGTAAAATCCAAACGCAAACCAAGCCAGTTCGAAGTATTCCATCATTTTAGTAAATTGCGCAAGGAGGTCACGCTGTTGCTACTCAACGATTTCGGCTATAGCGTCGAAAGAGCGCGCCAAAATCTCGATAAATCGTTCGGAGACAACTTAACTCCGGAGAAGCAAACGCACTACGAAAAGAGACTTACAAAAATAGTCGCATTCGCAGCGTGGTTCATCCCAAAAGAAAAGGAAGCCGTGACAGACTGCCTAAGAGAAATCACCGCCTGCTTATATGGCGCGAACTCAATATACCCTATGTACCACGAAGAACTCATTGAGCGGAGAATCCTTCAAGATAAAGCTATAGGCCAATGCTATAGACTCACCCAAGAGCTCCAGTACGCAATTGAGACCCTTCCGGTCGACATAGATAAGTATACAAGATTCGCGGAGATGATAGAGACAGAGATTAACTTACTCAAAGGTTGGCGCAAAGCCGACAATAAATTCAAAAGGGCAACTTCTGATTCCGCCGCGAACTTCGCTAATGTCAACAACAACGGCAATGCGAACTGCAACAACGCATCCAATGCTAATGGCGTGCGCCCCGATTTCGATGCTGTGGCTGGTAGCCTATTGAGCGTGCCACAAGCAAAGAAAGGAGAAGCTGTCCTTCCAAATGGTAAAAACTAAACACGACGCGGGCGGTTACGACCGCACCCGCTGTAAGCATGAGATATTTAATGGAAACTCTTTGTACGAAGCCTACCTAAAAACTCAAAAAGGAAGCAGCTGGAAGCCGCAAGTACAGTCTTTCGGCATGACCTATTTGTTAGGGCTGGCCAAAATGCAGAGAGAACTCAATGAAAGAACATACGAGTTTCTGCCATCCACGGACTTTATTTTGAAGGAACGTGGAAAAACAAGAGCGATAAGAGGCGAGCAAGTCCAAGACAGAATCGCAAAACATGTCATGTGCGACGAAGCACTAATGCCGGCAATCAAAAAGTACCTGATATACGACAACGGAGCGAGCGTGGTAGGTAAAGGAATCACTTTCACCCGAAAGAGGATCCTCACCCATCTCCGACGGTATTATTCGGAACGCAAGTCGAACGAGGGCTACATACTCCTCATAGACTTCAGCAAATACTACGACAACCTCCGGCACAACAAAATATTAGAGCTGTTCGATAAGCGCGTCGAAGACGAAGATGCTATGTGGCTCTTCCGGAAGACCGTGGAACAATCGCAGGTTGATGTATCGCATTTGTCCGACGAAGAATACGCTTGCTGCATGGACACAATGTTCAACTCTTTGGAGTATCAGGAAGTGCCCAAAGAACTACTTACAGGCAAGAGATTTATGCCGAAACACATGAATATAGGAGATCAGGCGGCGCAAGTGGTGGGAATATCCTACACGATTCCGATAGACAACTACATCAAGATAGTTAAAGGCGTCAAGTTCTACGCCAGATATATGGATGACAGCTACGTAATTCACGAAAGCAAAGAATACCTCGAGCAGCTTCTTGATGAAGTAGACGAGATAGCCAAAGGCTTGGGGATAACGATTAACCGGAAGAAGACACGGATATGCAAGCTTTCGGACCGCTGGCGCTTCCTACAGATTCAATACTCGCTCACGGACACCGGCAGAATCGTAAGAAAAATCAACCCGAAACGCCTCACTGCCATGCGCAGAAAGATGAAGAAGCTGGCTTCGAAACTGCCGGAAAAGGAGTTCGAAAACTTCTACCGCTCATGGTTCAGAGGCTGCTATAAATACATGAGTAAGCAGCAACGGGAAAACATGGATCATCTATTCGAAAAACTAAAGGAGGAAAGAGATGTACACAATCACACTGTCTGACGGCACTAAGCTGGAAGACCTGAAGCTGAACGGAAACAACTACATCAGCCAAACAGAAGTCACAGAAGACACCTTTAAAGGAAAATTATCAAAAGTCACCATTGAGAGCGACGAAAAAACAGAAGTGCTCCACGATGTGGAAGTGATCCAAATCTCGCCGGTCGGCGAAGAATACTGGTTCATCCTCCGCGAGATGACCGATGAAGAAAAGGCGGAGAAGTACCTGTCTGCCGCGGTCATCGACACACAGGAGGCGCTGGCTGAAGTCTACGAGATGTTGTTAGGAGGTATGAGCTAATGGTAAAGGTTTACGCAAATCTTATTATCGCAAAAAGAAGAACGATTGACACGGTCCCGGAACATCTCCGCGAAGCGGTCATCGAAGAACTGTTATCAAGAGGCTACGACGAAAACGGCGATCCAATAGGAGATTAAAATGAAAGACGTCAAACCACAAACGGCAAATGAAGACAAAATGCTTCGAGCGATTCAACATCAGATCGGAGCATACGAGAACGGCATTATCGGGTGCCAGACCATGTCAGACATTGCGGAAAAACTGGGTGCGGACTGTTTCCCGGTCACACTCAAGCTCTACGGTCATCCGACAATAATCGCAAAGGATATCATTCCTTTCGCGCCGGCTGAGCCACTCTCAAGGTATAGGAACGCTCTTTCAGGGAGCTTTTCCTTTAACAAAAAGCCATGCTCGATTCTTGTGTACGGCGCAAATGTGGCCTGTGGAAGCGCATGTCACTCATGGCTAAACAAGCCCGAATCGGTGCTATACAAGACGAACCAGGTCGATATAAAACGGTGCATGTATACAAGCGACCTACCATACAAGGTCAAATGGGCGGTCGGCGGCATGGGACTACT
>JAEEGU010000193.1 GCA_016280485.1 Bacillota bacterium
ATGAAAGGGATAACAGAAAAATTCAAAGAGATTAATTTAAAGGGAATGAGCCTTTCCGAGGCTTTAGCCTTGGCAAGGGAAAACAGTCAGACGGTTAAAAAGTGCATACTGGGGCTGCTTCTCATCATCTGCCTTGTACTTTTCGTATTCGGCGGAAAGGACGAGGGAATCGAGGTCGAGGCCGCATCAGGCGGCAGCGGCGATATCTTAGTCGAGACAGGCGGCGAGATTGGCACAGCCGAAGCAGGTGCTGCCTACGGCAGCGCGCTTCCTGCGGGCGAGATATTTGTGGATGTGCAGGGAGCCGTCGAAAACCCGGGCGTTGTGCGTCTTACAGAGGGTGCGAGAGTCTTCCAGGCCATAGAGGCTGCGGGCGGAGTCGTGAGCATGGGCGATACGAGCCTTTTAAACCTTGCACTTCGGCTTAACGACGGGGACAAGCTTTACGTGCCGTTTGCAGGCGAAAGCGTGACCCTTGCGGACGGAACGCAGGTCATTGCGGGGAGTGCGGCTTCTGCTGCGGCAGGCGGGGCAGCACTTATCTCGGGGTCAGGTGACTTAGGAACGCAGAGCGGCAAAATCAACATAAATACTGCGACCTCTGAGGAGCTTCAGATCCTAAGCGGCATAGGAATCGTAACGGCAGGGAAGATAGTTGACTACCGCAGCCAAAACGGGAGATTCGTTAGGCCCGAGGACATAAAGAATGTCAGCGGCATTGGGGAGAGGACCTACGAAAGCATTAAAGACGACATTTGCGTGTAAATGCTTGTTAAAGACCCGCTGTTATGATATAATGTGTCGGACTTATATCGATAAAAGAGAGTTAAAGCTATGAGCGATGAAAAGAAGAATAAAAACTCAATAGCAGGCGAACATGTTCACGAGCGCATTGCGGTAGAGGAATACATCGATACGGACCGGTATCCGCACACGACTCATCCGCATACGCACGTCCACGATCCAAAGGAGAAAAAGCGCCAGATCAATCGAATTGCGCGCATAATCGGGCATCTTGAATATGTAAAGAGAATGATTGAAAATGACAATGACTGCTCTGAGGTGCTGATGCAGATTGCGGCCTCCAGATCCGCTCTTAACGGGCTTGGCAAGGAAATAATCAACGAGCACATGAGTCACTGTATTGCGCATGCTCTCGAAGAGGGCGATATGAAATCCGTGGAGGAATTCCAGGAAGCGATAAAGCGTTATCTGTAGATGATGCCGAAAGAGGTTTGAAATGGCAATTACAAAGGAAATGATAGACAGAATAAACGAGCTTGCCCATAAAAAGAAGGCAGAGGGGCTTACCGCCGAGGAAATCGAAGAACAGGCGGCGCTCAGAAAGGCTTATCTTGAAGGCTTCAGGACGAACTTAAAGGCCCAGCTCGACAATATCGAAATTGTAGATTAATCCGTGAAAATTTAATTAAAAATTTGTTTACCTGTGCTGTAGTGTGTGTATAAATACTACGGCACATTTTATTTCACAAAAAAGTATTGATTATTATTGAAAAGAGGATAATTTATGCGACAGGTTTATATGGATTATTCGGCGACGACTCCTGTAAAAAAGGAAGTTCTTGACGCCATGATACCTTACTTCACGGAGCATTTCGGAAATCCTTCCAGCCTTTACACCTACGGGCTCGAGGCAAAGGATGCAATTACAAAGGCAAGAGGCCAGCTCGCGCACCTCATCGGTGCGGATCCTGAGGAGGTTTACTTCACAGGCAGCGGTTCTGAGGCTGACAACTGGACACTTTTCGGTGTTACAGACAAGCTCAAAAACAAGGGCAACCACATCATCACCACAAAGATTGAACACCACGCAATTCTTCACAGCTGCGAGTTCCTTCAGAAGCACGGTGTAGATGTAACATATGTCGGTGTAAATCCTGACGGCACCGTAAAAATAGATGAAATCGAAAAGGCAATCACTGACAAGACCGTTCTGATCAGCGTAATGCTCATCAACAACGAGGTCGGCACAATCCAGCCTGTAAAGGAGATTGCAGAGCTTGCTCACAAGCACGGCATCCTGTTCCACACAGACGCTGTTCAAGCCCTTGGCAACACTCCTATAAATGTTCATGAGATGGGAATCGACCTCATGAGCATGTCCGCTCACAAGATCTACGGACCAAAGGGTGTCGGCGCGCTCTACATGAAAAAGGGCGTTAATGCTTCCAACTATCTGCACGGCGGTGCACAGGAAAGCGGCCACAGAGCTTCCACCGAAAACCTTGCGGGTATCGTGGGCTTCGGCAAGGCAGCTGAGCTTGCGGAAAAGAACCTCGAAAGCCACATCAAGAACTGCAGCAGCCTGCGCAATTACCTGATAGAACAGATTCAAAAGAAGATTCCTGACACAATCGTGAACGGAACCATGGAGCACAGACATCCGGGTAATGCAAACATTACATTCGAATATATCGAGGGAGAATCCATTCTCCTGATGCTCGACCACGAGGGCATTTCCGTATCCACGGGCTCCGCCTGCTCGAGCAAATCATTAAAGCCATCTCACGTGCTCACCGCACTCGGCGTTCCTGTTGAAAAGATTCACGGAACAATCCGTTTTACGGTAGGCGATTTCACAACAAAGGAAGATATCGATTACGTGGTTGAAACCCTTGCAAAGATTGTGGGAAGACTCAGAGAAATCTCATCCGTTGACGAAAAGAAAGGTTGGTAAACAAAATGGCTTTATATAACGATACAGTAATGGATCACTTCATGAATCCGCGCAATGTAGGTGAAATTGAGAATCCGGACGGAAAGGGCGTTTACGGCTCTCCTGTCTGCGGAGACATGATGCAGATTACAATAAAGGTTGATGAAAAGACTGACGTAATCACCGATGTAAAATTCAAGACCTTTGGATGCGGCAGCGCTATTGCCTCTTCATCCATGGCAACAGAAATGATCATCGGTAAAACCGTAGACCAGGCTCTCGCCGTTACAAACAAGCAGATTGTCGAGGAGCTCGGCGGACTTCCTCCTGTAAAGCTCCACTGCTCCGTACTTGCAGACCACGCAATCAAGTGCGCGATTTACGACTACGCTCAGAAGCACGGCAAGACCTACAAGGGTCTCGAGGGCTTTGACCCTGAGGCCGACGATGACGACGAACAGGCAGAAGGCTGCAGCGGCCCAAGCTGTGACAAAAAATAAAAATAATGATAATCAAAAAAGATTACGACGCACCTCAGCTTTCAAAGGCTGAGGTTTTGCGATATTCGGGAGCATCGGGAAATACGGAGCAAAAGCTTGATGAGCTGGCCGATGAATGCATAAAAGAGGCGGCTGGCCGGCTTACCTACAAGGTCTGCTACGATATCTTCGATGTGGTGACGGATGGAAAAAGAATAACCCTTGCCGGAGGCTTTGAGGTAGAGTCCTCAGCCTTTTCAAAGCTTCTTGCGGGCTGCGACTCAGTGCTGGTTTTTGCCGCAACCGTGGGCGTCGGACTTGACAGGCTTATCGCACGGTATGGCGAGATTAGGCCCTCAAAGGCTCTGATGATGCAGTCGCTTGGGGCGGAGAGAATAGAGGCGCTCTGCGATGCCTTCTGCGATGATATAGGCAGAGAGCTTGCAGCGGAGGGCAAATTCCTTACGCGGCGCTTTAGCCCGGGCTATGCCGATCTGCCGCTTGATTTTCAGCGGGCGATATTCAGACTTCTGTCACCGGAGATGAACATAGGGCTGACCTTAAACGACAGCCTGCTTATGACACCGTCAAAGTCGGTGACCGCAATCGCGGGAGTTACGGTCGGCGAGCCCGATCTTTCAGCGGTTTGCGAGAATAAATGCGCACTTTGCGGTAAAACGGACTGCGCCTTTAGGAGTAGTTGATGTCGGATTTTTTTAACGCCGCTTGACATTTAATTGTCACAGGTGTATATTATCTGTAATTTATGAAGGGAGAAACCGGAATGAGCTTCATCAGACAGAGCTTAGCTATGATGATGGAAATGATGATGTGCATGGTCATGTATGGCATGCGCATGTTTTCACGTGTTCTTATTCGAAACGGTTTCCCGGTACAAAGCTGCTAGTCTGAAAAGACGGATTTATGTTTATGCGCGGAGGCTTTTTCGAAGGCTTCCGCTTTTTATATGTTTATTTTGCAACCGTTTATTTTGTAAATTGGAAATGAGGGGAATTATGAAAATCAGCAAATTACTTGAAAACAAGAACTGCAGCATATCGTTTGAGGTCTTTCCGCCCAAAACCGATGC
>JAEEGU010000194.1 GCA_016280485.1 Bacillota bacterium
CGCGCCAAACTGTGCAAACGAGCCCTTCGCGCCGCTGCCCGGCGATATATGGAAATAGTCCGCATACATCACAGTGTGCGGACTTGTGATAATTATCGTGTCCGGCTTTAAGGCCGCAACCTCCTCCGCAACCTTTTCGTAGGCGCGTGTCGTCTCTTCGACCTGCGCCTCGTTGCCGCGTCCGATTTCGGGAACGATCATCGGCGGATGCGGAACCATAAAACCTGCTAAAATAGGCATCACTTTACCTCCTAAACAACCCTCTGATTGGCTAATCATCATGGAACCTTCTTATAAAAATATATTAAAAAGCTCCCTTAAATGCAATGTTTTATAAAAAAAAACAATTTTTTTGTTTAAGTTTAAAATGCCCCGGGTATAAAGAGAGTCAAGTGGGAAAACCCACAGGTCCAATTATCCGACCCAAAGCAAATCAAACGAAAGGAAAACTGCAATGAAAAGCTTCGCAAACACAATCTGCAAGACTTGTAAGAGCGCATGTATGGCATGTTGCTGTTTTGTGCTGTTTTTCATGAGACTCTTTAACAGAATGCAGAATCCAAGTTTGCGATGTTGCTGCGCGTCCGTTTAATTGCGTAACCACATCAAATTAAAAACAATTGTCGAAAATGCACTAAAAAGAGCTTCTCATGGAATTGAGGAGCTCTTTTATTTTTATACTGTCCGAAATTGGGTCGGAAATTGGAACATATAGAATTAATTAAACAAAGGAGAAACTAACCATGAAAATATATCACTCATTATCAGAACTTATCGGAAGAACACCACTTTTTGAAGCACAGGCTTATGAAAAGGCCGAAAACTTAAATGCCCTCATCTACGCAAAGCTCGAAGGCTTTAACCCGGGCGGCTCTGTAAAGGACAGAGTTGCACTCGGCCTCATCCTTGATGCTGAAAAGAGCGGCAAGCTTAAGCCGGGCGGCACCATCATCGAGCCAACCTCCGGCAACACGGGCATCGGGCTTGCTGCAGTCGGCGTATCCCGCGGCTACCGCGTAATCATCACCATGCCTGAGACAATGTCCGAGGAGCGCAGAAAGCTTATCGCAGCATACGGCGCGGAGCTGGTGCTGACTGAGGGCGCAAAGGGCATGAAGGGAGCTATCGCAAAGGCCGAAGAGCTTGCAAAATCCACACCGGGCTCCATCATCGCAGGCCAGTTCGAAAACCCTGCAAACCCTGAAATCCACCGCAACACGACAGGCCCTGAAATTTGGGAGGACACTGCCGGAACCGTTGACATCCTCGTTTCCGGAGTCGGCACAGGCGGCAGCCTTACAGGAGTCGGCGAGTACTTAAAGAGCTTGAAACCGGATGTAAAGGTTGTAGCTGTAGAGCCTGCGGAATCTCCTGTACTTAGCGGCGGCGAGGTCGGAAAGCACGGCATCCAGGGCATCGGCGCAGGCTTTGTTCCGAGCGTATTAAACAGCAAAATCTATGACGAAATCATCCCTGTAAAGACAGAGGATGCCTATGAAACCGCAAGAAGGTTTGTTAAATCCGAAGGTCTACTCCTCGGAATCTCCGCAGGCGCAGCACTTCACGCGGCAACAGAGCTTGCAAAGAGACCTGAAAATGCTCGCAAGAGAATCGTAGTTATATTCCCTGACGGCGGCGAAAAGTACCTCTCAACACCGCTTTATGCATTAAAGTAAAATGGCCGGCATTATAGAGAAAGAGATTGATGCGGTTGTGGGGCTGATCCTGAATGATTACAATCTGGATCGCCCCGCCGCATCAGGCGAATCAAGATACATTGACAAAATGGAGCTCTTCGGGCAGCCCGAAAGAGACATCATCATAGAAATGGTGTGCAAGCTGCGGCGCATCCTTTTCCCCGGCTATTTCAGGGACAAGTCATACCGCCTCTACTCGATTGGCCACAACCTTTCGGCTCTGATCGGCGATGTGATTTACAATCTGAACAAGCAAATCGGGATTGCGCTGCGCTTCAGCCCAAAATTTGAAAATGCTGCGGAGGGCGATATTGAAATCGCTGCGCAGCATATTTCGCTTGCCTTTTTTAGGAAAATCCCTGACATTCGCCAGGCCCTCGAGCTTGACCTTGACGCCGCATACGACGGAGACCCGGCAGCTTCCTCAAAGGAAGAGATAGTCTTCGCCTATCCGGGGCTTACGGCTATTACTGTAAGCCGCCTGGCGCACGAGCTCTACCTTTTGGGCGTGCCTCTCATCCCCCGCATTATGACCGAATATGCACACAGCCTGACCGGAATTGACATCCACCCGGGCGCAAGCCTCGGCCGTTACTTTTTTATTGACCACGGTACAGGCATAGTCATCGGTGAGACCACCGAAATCGGCGATAATGTGAAAATCTATCAAGGGGTAACCTTGGGCGCCCTCTCCACTCGCGGCGGGCAGAGCCTGCGCGGCAAAAAGAGACACCCCACCATCGAGGACAACGTTACGATATATTCCGGTGCCTCCGTTTTCGGCGGCGAAACCGTAATCGGCGAAGGAACCGTAATCGGCTCGAATGCGTTTATCGTAAGCTCTGTCCCACCGGGCAGCAGGATATAAAAAAATACCTAAGAATTGGTTTTAACCCTTTCTTAGGTATTTTATATTAGTCTTTGCTCTACTCTTCTGTTGGCAGGCTGCCGTCCCTTATAAGCTTTAGCATGATGTCTGCGATCCTCGGGTCGAACTGACGGCCCTTGTTCTTTTCGATTTCCTCGATGATGTGCTGCTTTGAGAGCTTGGCTCTGTAAACACGATTTGTGTTCATCGCATCGAACGAATCGGCAACGCAGATCATCCTTGCAATCATAGGGATGTCTTCGCCGGCTCTGCCCTCAGGATAGCCTGTGCCGTCATATCTTTCGTGGTGGTACAGAGCACCCTCACCCGCATTTTCAAGGCTCTTAAAGGAGCTTAGGATTTCGCCTCCGCGCACTGTGTGCGACTTGATAACCTCGAACTCTTCTTCGGTCAGCTTGCCCGGTTTACGCAGAATGCTGTCCGGGACACCGATTTTGCCGCAGTCGTGGAGAAGTGCAACGTAGTAGATGCGCTCAAGCTCTTCTCCCTCGTAGCCCAGCTTTTCGGCAATAAGCTTTGTGTAGGTTGCAACACGCTTTGAATGACCGTTTGTATACGAATCCTTTGCATCGATGAAGCCTGTAAATGTTTCGATTGATTCGTTTATGATGATGTTGTCGCGCTCGTGACGCACATTGTACTTTTTAATCTGTGCAGCAGTGATTATGAACATCAAAAGTGCAATCAGCCATATCGCCATACCGCCTAGCGA
>JAEEGU010000195.1 GCA_016280485.1 Bacillota bacterium
AAAATGAAAAGCAAGAAACTACTATCGCTATTGCTCGCGGGGACGATGATGTTCTCGATGGCGGCATGCGGCAGCGCACAGACCGGCGGAGGGGCAGCCCCCGCGACCGGCGATGCCAAGGCTTATGAAAAATACGAGGTGGCAAAGGTAAAGCTACCGGTTATCCCGGAAAAGCCATCCTATACGGATGTCGAAAATGCTCTGGCTGAGCTTGACTATGACAAGCTGGGCGAGGCCAAATACACCGAAGAGTCGAACAAAATAATGGACGATTATGCGAAGAAGCAGGAGGCCTACGAAGAGGCGATGGTCGAGCTTAGGGGCGACGGCATTGAGCCGCAATTTGGCGGACCGATGTACGGCTTTACGCAAAAGACCGCAAACACTGTATTCGGCGAAATGAAGGGCAAAAATGTAGCTTACTCGCCGGCGAACTTCTACATGGCACTTTGCATGCTCTGCGAAGTGACGGACGGTGAAAGCCGCGCGCAGATTATGGATCTCCTCGGGCTTACGGATATCGAGCAGGTGCGTGCCTCGGCAAGCGAGCTTTGGCGAAACCTTTACCGCAACGAAGAAGGCAGCAAAACGCTTCTCGCAAACTCGATGTGGCTAAGCGAAAGCATCACCTTCAAGGAGGCAGCACTCAAGAAGCTTGCGGAAAACTACTATGCTTCCGGATTCTCCGTGCCGATGGGCGAAAAGGAGACCGATGAAGCGCTCAGAGCCTGGATAAACGAGAATACCGGAGGGCTCTTAAAGGATGCGGCGGACGGCCTTAAAACAGACCCAATGACCGTGCTTGCGCTGGTTTCGACAATTTACTTTAAAGACGGCTGGTGCCACAGATTTGAACCTTCATTAAACACAAATGACGATTTCACCGCTGCGGACGGCAAGAAGACGCAGACCGAGTTCATGCACTACACCGAGGACCACGGCGGATATTTCCACTCGGACGAGGGCTACACAATTGCAGAGCTCCCGATGGAGAGCGGCCTTTCGATGAGATTTTTCCTGCCGGATGAGGACAAAACCCTTGCCGGATTTCAGGATAAAAATTACGTAATCGGCTCGCTTCTTTCGTACGATGCCGGCATTGCCGTAAAGGCCGGAAAGATAAAATGGTCGGTTCCGAAGTTCGATGTACAGTCCGATATAGATATGAAGGGGCTACTTTATCAGATGAATATTAGAGATATATTTGATAAAGAAACCGCCAATTTCTCACCGCTTGCAGATTTTGACGAGCCGGTTGTTGTAACCGACGTAAAGCATGCTGGCAGGGTGAAGATTGATGAAGAGGGATGCGAGGCCGCAGCGTTCACTTCCATCATGGTAGAGCTTACCTCAATGATGCCTCAGGACCTTCCTGTAATCGAAATGAACCTGGATAGACCGTTCGCATTCATGATAACCGGCGTAGACGGTATGCCGCTGTTTACCGGAATTGTGAATCAAATGTAATACACCGATATAATGAAAAATGAATCCTAATTTAGCCATGAAGATAAGATTAGCAATTTTTGATTTCGACGGGACGCTTTTTGACTCCATGTTTGTCTGGGAGGAGGCGGGGAAGAATTTCCTCGAATCCCTGGGCAAAGAGCCAAAGCCGAATACGCAGGAGGCCATTCGGACCATGAGCATGGCTCAGTCCGCGCAGTACATAAAAGCTGAATATGGCCTGGATATGTCTCCGGAGGAAATAATAGCGGGCATAGACAAGACGCTCGAAAATTGTTATGTAAATTTGGTGCAGCCAAAGCCCGGGATTCCGCAGCTTCTGCAGGAACTTAAGGCCTGTGGCGTGTCGATTTGCATAGCCACAGCAACTGACAGATATCTTATAGAAGCCGCGCTCAAAAGGTGCGGCCTTCCGGGATATTTTGATGCAATCTTTACCTGCGATGAGGTCGGTGCCGGAAAGGATAATCCTCTTATATTCAGAAAGGCGTTGGAGCATTTCGGGGAGGGCAGAAATACCACCGTTATCTTTGAGGATTCGCTGCATGCGGCAAAAACCGCAAAGGCCGATAATTTCAAGGTGGCTGCCGTATATGACAAAAGCGAAAAGGAGCAGGACGAGCTAAAGAAAATCGCAGATTTCTACATCCAAAGCTTTGAAGACATAAAGTGGCTGCAGGACTGCTTTAACAGTTGAAAGCGCGCCCTTAAATTGATATAATGAAGAATAAGGTGTTGCAAGAGAAAGCTCTGAAAGCCGGAGGCTTCATTATGTCGAAAAACGCGGAAAAAAATAAACAAAACAGCGCACTTGTAAACAATGCTCTTGAGCATTCCGAACTGCGCATAGACGTACTCAAGTATTTCACCGAGCACGACGAAGACCCTGTAGATCTTCTTAAGCATTTTGCGGGGCGGCTTCGCGTGCTTTTAAATTGCGACCAGATTCTCTATCGCGACCTTGAAACCTGCCGAATACGGGAAAACTCGCCAAAGCTCGGCGATGACTGGCAGGTGCCGGACGAGCTATGCGCGCAGTGCCGCCATGCAGATGTAATGGACGAGATTTACGCGGACAGCATAATTGAGATGAGCGATTGCACGGAGGGCTATTCCGGCGTGTACATCCACCCGGATTGTCCGATAAAATCGGCTCTTTCGCGAGTCATCTATTGCGACGGCAAGCCGGCGGGAGGATTGGCGATCCACTATGTCGAAGAGAACCACGAGTTTACGGACATCGAGCGCTCAACTCTCGAGGAGTTTTCGCGCCTCATGTCGCTGTCGCTTTCAAGATACGCTGCGAAAAAGCGCACGGCAGAGCTTGAAAAGGCCGAAGGAAAAAAGATGGGTGCCATTATCAGGCGCCTTTCGGACTCTGCGGAATATGTGTTCATGGTTAATTTCCAGACTAAAAAGCAGGTCCGCATAAAGAGAGACAAAAATGCCCCGAACAGTAAATTTGTAAACGAGAGGCAGAATTTCGAGACCGCAATCGAATATTTCGCGGAAAACGCTGTTTTTGAAAAGGACAGGGAATACTTCCGCGAGATGAATAAACTTGACTACATCAGGGAACGTCTCAAAACGGAAGAATCGTTCTCGTTTGAATACCGCGAGCTTGCCGACGGACTGCCGGAATGGCACACCGCGCAGGCATCAAAGCTTGGCAAGAATGAAGCCATACTGACCTACAGCAATACAAATATCAGCGTGCTGAACAGGCTTACGACAGAACCGATTCTGGCAGATTTTTTCGCAATCTATGAGGTTGATCTTGAAGACGACATCGTGAATGCGATGCGTAAGAACACGCTCTACTACGGCGATAAGGCAAAGCACGGCGGTGTCTTTTCAAAGATGAGAAAGGAGATTGCGGCAGAGCTTGACAATGAAACTGCCGAAAGGTGGCTGGAGTTTACTGAGGTTGAGAACCTGCGAAAGGTTTTCCTTACCGACGAAAAGGCGAAGTTCACCTACATGTCGAAGAATTTGGGCGGCCGCTGGGTGCAGGCGACCTTCCTTCTGGCTGCGCTAAAGGGCGGGGTGCCGTCAAGATTCGTGCTTACCTTCGCAACGGTAGACAAGGAAGAAGAAAACAGACTTCAGCGTGAATCAATCATCAATACCTTCGGCGAGGCCCTGGAGGGACTTTATTATGTCGATGTTCATAACGGAACGCTTATAACCTTCAAGCAATTCGGTGCTCTTGGCGCAAGCGAGCCGGGAGTTATCGTGCCGTTTGGGAAATCCATCGAAAGGTGGATCGAAAAGGAGGTCTACGAGCCGTTTAAGGAGGTTGTCAGAGAGGTTCTTTCCTATGAATACATGGGAAAGCGACTCAGCAAGAGCAACTCGCTTACGGTTAGGTTCAGGTCGGCAATGACGGCGGAGCACAGATATCACGAAATGCGTATAGCAAAGCCTGATTCCGAAAGGAAAGCAAACGGCGTGGTAATTACAATTGTCGATTGCCACGAAGAAATAATGAGCCAAAAGCAGCATCGCGCCGAGATAAAGCAAAATCTTAAAATGATCGATGTGCTTGCTTCCGCATACACTTCAATCTTTTACATAGATTTGAATGAGAATAAAATTCTTTCATACAGAAAGCGTGACGGCACAGAAAAGGAGTTTGCAAAGTATTACAATGCCGGTGTTACCTATACGGAGGCAATGAAAATTTACGAAGAGACTTTCGTATTGCCGGCGGACAGAGAGGCCTTCGAGGCTACAGGAAGCATTGAAAACATCAAGAAGAGACTGGCACACGAAAGCTCGTTTACCGAGTCATACCGCTATGCTGATGGGAAAACACAGAGATATTGCCAGATGACATTCGCAAAGGTGAACGAGGATGAAGAGGAGCCTTCCGAAAT
>JAEEGU010000196.1 GCA_016280485.1 Bacillota bacterium
CCTGCAACGTCGAGTGCGGAAAGAGCTGTCTTTTCAGGCATATCTGAAGGAATCTTTCCATAGATACCGCTCTGGAAGAGGATAGCCTTACCCTTGATGTCTACCTGGTCGATAGCAGGTCTCATAGCGATGATTTCATCGATTCTGAGCGGAGTGAGGGAGAGGGAAACGAGAGTTGCGATCTTGTCGCCAACCTTGAGGTCGCCCTTGTAGTTTTCACCGATCTGCTCTACAGTACCGAGGAGCATTCCGCCGGAACCTGTCCATGGATTCTTGTGCTTGCCGGCATTTGCAACGATTTCCTTCATCTTTGCGCCGATCTTGTCCATTTCTTCCTGAGTAGTAACCTCTGCAGGCTTCTTGTCAAGTACTCTCTTTACGATTTCTGTGAAAGAAGCGGAGTCGATGTTAAGAGTCTTTACATCGATAAGTACTTCGTTATCATAGATCTCCATTGTGTTGTCGATCTTGTCTGCCGGCTGTGGCAGTACACCCTTTGGGGAAATAACTCTGTGTGTGCCGTAAGGGCATCCTTTTTTCTGCATAATAGTGTCCTCCTAAAATATAAATTAAATTAAATTACTGACATACAGTCACATCTATTTATTATGCAAAAACCGTGCCAAAGTTCAAAAAATAATTAAATATTGGGAAAACACCTTATATTGTGGTTGTGCCCGGGCGGCACACAAGAAAGCGCTAAATTCTCCGAAGGAATCGCGCCGCCCGCTGCAGGTGAAAGAAATAGTGAACCATTTGCGGTTCACTATTCAATACCGTACTTTTTCTTTTTGCGAATCAGCTGGGACTGGCTGATTCCTATGGCGTTTGCCGCCTTTCTCGTGGATCCGTATTTTTCAAGCGCGTCGGCGATCATCTGCTTTTCGAACTCGTTTACTACATCGCCCAGATGCTGTCCGCTCTGTGACGGTTCAGCCTTTGCCGGCGGAGCGGTCATGCCGCTGAACAGATCCTGGTTCAGCTCCCTTGTTACATCGTAAAGCAGAATTGTGCCCGCCTTTGCGTTAATCAGGAGCCTCTGCACCACGTTTTCAATTTCCCTGATATTGCCCGGCCAGTCGTGGCCCAGAAGATATTCCATGGCATCATAGGAAATTTCGCGGGTGATTCCGAACTTCTGTCCGTACTTTTCTATAAAATGAAGCACCAGAGCCGGGATGTCCTCCGGCCTTTCCGCCATATTCGGTATCCGAATCGGGAAAACGCATAGTCTGTAGTAAAGGTCCTCTCTGAAGGTGCCCTCCTTTACCATGCTCTCTATGTCCCTGTTGGTCGCGCAGATTACGCGGACGTTTACTCTGTTCGGCTTGCTGGAGCCGACCTTGTAGAAAACGCCCTCCTGAATTACGCGCAGGAGCTTTACCTGAATCTCGAGCGGCAGCTCGCCTATTTCGTCGAGGAAAATCGTTCCGTTGTCGGCCTGCTCAAAATAGCCCTTTTTACCGCCGGAATTTGCCCCGGTGAATGCGCCCTTTTCGTAGCCGAAAAGCTCTGATTCTATCAGCGTCGGAGCTATTGCGGCGCAGTTTACCTTTACAAACTCCTGCATCTTTCTGGCGCTGTTCTTCTGAATGATGTTTGCGACCTTTTCCTTACCGACACCGGTTTCTCCGGTGATAAATACCGTGCAGTCGTATTTTGAAACCGCCGTTACCTTTTCAAGGACCTCTTTCATGGCCCTTGATTCACAGATGAAATCGTCGGTCAGTGTCGTAACGTTTGCCATTGAATCAAGAAGCCTTGCTTCCTTTGCCATGGCATAGTTCTGTATGCGGCGAAGGCCTTTGAGGCGCGCAAACTTCGCCTTTTCGAAAAGCGGTGCCAGGTCCTTTGCAAGCTCTATGTCGAAATCCTCGTAGCCCTTTATATAGCCAACCGCCGAAAGGATTTCAAGCTGCTTTGCGCCGGCCTCTGTGATGTACAGTGAAATATTGAAGTTATTGATAAGGTTTGCGAAGATTACGGTGCCGCCCTCACGGGTTGCTAGAATGTTCACCGTTTCGGCGCCCGGGATGTCCGCGCAGTTAATCGAAAGATCGAACGGCGGCTCGTCCTCCATGTTCTTCATGCACTCAATCGGCCGCAGAATATCTACATACCTAACCTCGTCAAACACCGCATCAAGAGCGGACGAGGCCTCCGGATTTTCACCGTGAACCATCAGTCGCTCGTCGAGGAGGCAGATTATTTTCGCATCCTTCCCCGCCTTTTTCCTGGCTGCTCTGCCGTAAATCATGTTTATCATGATGTTATTGCCGACAACTAAGATTCTGTTCTTGCCGGCCGTCTTTTCGGCAACCGTCATCAGGGTTCCCGACTCGTCCATTATGAGAAGCAGCAGGTTTATCGGCACGCCCGCAGGCACGCGAAGCGTCGGCACGCGGTTAAAGAGAATCGCATAGCCCTCAACATCCAGCTGCGAGTACGCCAGATCTATTTTATTTATTTTAGAAATGAAAAGTGGCAGGCTGGCGAGCGATACGTTGCAAATTACCGCATCCCCGGGCTTTAGCCCCTTTGGGTTTTCGTAGTCCGGGCCTATTTCCTCGACGATGCCGTAAGCGATTCCCGCCGTATCTGTCGTAGGATTGTGGAGCTTACCGCGCCTTTTTACGATATCTGTTACCTTTTCCTTTATCTTTTCGATATCGTCGCCGCTTTCGAGCTGGAGCTGGCGGAAATTCGTGGCTTCCATATGAATTATCCGCACAGATATGCGCATTTCGCTCGGCCGGATTTCCCGCGAATTGTCGAGACTCCACGCAGAAGTCGGAAGCATCGACTTCGGGCCCTGCACACGACTCATGCCAAACTGTTCAAATAAACGATCTTCCATAAATTTTTAACAACCTCCCGGAAGGAGCGAACCGAATTTGCATCACGCTTGCATCGCGCCGAACCAAAATCGGTTCGATTCTTTCCATTTTCAATAATAAAGCATTGGCACGAAATTTGCAATAATATATTGTAGGTTTATAAATACTTTTTTAACATACCAATTATTTAACAAAGGAGATTTTAAGATGGAAAAGATTACTTCAACAATCAGATTAAGAATGTCAGCTAAGGATGCTCATTACGGTGGCGAGCTCGTAGACGGTGCACATATGGTTCACCTCTTCGGCGACGTTGCTACAGAGCTCCTGATCAAGTGCGACGGAGACGAAGGTCTCTTCTGCGCATATGACAACGTAGAATTCCTCGCTCCAACTTACGCAGGCGACTACATCGAAGCTTACGGTGAAATCGACAAGATCGGTAACACTTCCCGCCACATGGTATTCGAAGCTCGCAAGGTTATCGTTTCCCGCAAGGACATCAGCGATTCCGCAGCAGACTTCCTCGAAGAGCCAATCGTTGTTTGCAGAGCATCCGGTACATGCGTAACTCCAAAGGAATGCAAGAGAAAGTAATTTAGCCAACAAGATATACAAACCAAAAAACCGGCAGACGAAAGTCTGTCGGTTTTCTATTTCCTTCATTATTACTCTGTAGTCCCTCTACAGATTCTTAAGATACGTTACCTCCTCCGGAGTGAGCTTTCTGTAATGCCCCTCCATGAGCCTGCCCAGGTACAGCTCGCCCTCCGCAACTCTTTGGAGCGCAAGCACGCGGCTCCCCACCGCCTTGAACATGCGGCGCACCTGGCGGTACTTGCCCTCGCAGATCTGAATCTCCACCGTGCAGTGGGATTTGCCCTGCCGCACGACCTTCACCTTTGCGGGGCTTGTGATGAAACCACCTATGTCGACACCCTTGCGGAGCCTGTTGATCCTCTCGTCCGAAAGAAAGCCCGAAACCTCCGCGCGGTAGGTCTTGTAAATCTCGTGGCTCGGGTGCATCAGCTTGTTCGCAAGGTCGCCGTCGTTGGTCATCAGCAGCAGTCCGCTGGTACCCACGTCAAGCCTCCCCACCGGAAAAACCCGCTCGCTCACGTCGGTAAGAAGGTCCGTCACAATCGGACGGTCCTTTTCGTCGGAAAGCGTGGTCACATAGCCAACAGGTTTATTCAGCATGTAGTAGACCATACGCCGTTCTATGCTGATCCTGCTCCCATTCACCTCCACGGTGTCGTCCGGCTGCACGTCGATGCCAAGCTCGGTCACAACCCGGCCGTTGACCTTTACGTTTCCGTTTTCAATTAGCTCGTCCGCCTTTCGCCGGGATGTCAGTCCCGACTGGGCGATGTATTTGTTAAGTCTCATTTGCCCGGTTCCGATAAAAACAGTTGAATTAGTAGAGTTTGTCGAGTGTCAAAACCTCGAAGCCTTCGGTCTTGCCCTTGAGCTTGATGCTGCCGCCAAGCGAAGTGGTTTCGGCGCGGTCGCCGAGTATGTCCGCAACGGCACGGCTGATGTAAATCGTCGAAGAAGGCGCATTCGACTCAAGACGCGAGGAAGTGTTGACTGTATCGCCTATGGCGGTAAAGTCCATACGCTGCTTTGCACCGATATTGCCGACTACGGCAGGGCCGCAGTGTACGCCGATACCGAAGCCTACGCGCTTGCCGAACTTGCGCTCGAGTTCCGCCGTAAGCGGAATTGAGCCCTCGACCATGTCCATTGCCGCACGGCATGCCTTGTAGACATAGTCATCCTGCGCCAGCGGTGCGTTCCAGAACGCCATCGTGCAGTCGCCGACGAACTTGTCGAGCGTGCCTTCGTTTTTCATTACGCAGTCGGTGGTCAGCTGGAGGTAGTCGTTTAATATTGCTACGACCTGCTCCGGTTCCATGGATTCGGACATCGTCGTGAAGCCTCGAATATCCACGAAGAGCACGGCGATATCTACGTTCTTGCCGCCGAGGCCGAGTGCGGATTCATCCTCTTTAAGGAGCTCCGTAACAACACCCGGTGCAACGTAACGCGCGAATACCTGGGTTACGCGGCGCTTTTCGATTGCCGCCGCAATGTAGTGAAGTGCTATTGCCACGATGGCAAGCACCGTCACGATTAAAGGAATGTAGAACGGGTGGCACAGGTACCCCCTGCCCGACATGATTTTGCAAAAGATCAGCCAGCCCGGCGCGAATACCACCCAGCCGATGATTGTGAACTTAAGGCCGAATACCGCAAATACTACGGTGCAGACCGCCGCAAAGAGCAGTGTCCAGAAATTGGTCGCCGCTTCGCTCGTTTCGACCGGCCATTCGTTGTTTATATATGCCTGTACCATATTCGCCTGGATTTCCACGCCGAACATGTTCTCGTCGTGGGTAATCGCAGTCTGGTAATTATCCTGCAGTGTCGCATCGTACGGTCCGACCAGCACGATACGGTCTTCGAAATAATCTCCCGGCACACTGCCGTTTAAGATATCGATTACGGAAATGCTCTCCGAGAAATCGCCCGGCTTTCCGCTGTATTTAATGTAAGGAACATCGCCTCTGCGCTCCGGCTGCTCCGCCGGCTCAATTCCAAGACTTTCACAGTACTGCTCGTAGATTTCGCGTGCAAATATCTGGTAGGTTTTTAAGCCCTCATCACCCTCCACCTGCACGTACTGACGCATGTGGCGGATGGTACCGTCGGTGTCGTAAACCGCATTGATGTGGCCGAGGCGTACAACCTCTTTAAGCTCAGGGAACGGCTCGTCCCAGCCGAGAACCGCGTCCTCGTCGATGTGGAAATCTTCGCCCTCGTCAACGAGCTGACTGCCGAAAATCGCATCGCCCGCCAGAACCACGTTGCCGCCGTTTTTGCAGGCCTCAAGCAGCCTTTGGTCGGCATAGTCGTTACCCGAATAGCCGGCGAAGACCACGTCCAGTGCGATTGCCGCAGGCCTTGCCTCGGGATCGGCATTGAGCGCGTCGATAAGGTCGGCATAGACCTCTCTCGACCAAGGCAGATTGCCCAGCTCGTTAAGCGCCGGTGAATCGATGTTCACAAGCACAACCTCTCCGTCGGTCGCGATGCTTTCCTGATACATACTGTCGGAAAGACGTGCGTCAGCCGAATAGAGGATGCCAAGCTTAAATAATACAACAAGCACTAAGAATATCGGCAGCAAAACCAAAAGGTTTCTTATCGTTGCCCTCGTGCGCTTTCCCTTTTTTACGTTTTCTTCCATCTGAGTTTCTGTGTCTCCCTTTAGGTTAGCAAATCAGGCGATCCTTTTCTGCCTCTCTTGCGGCCTCTCTTGCCGCTTCGTCATCGTCGTCCGGCTCGCCGGCACGGCTCTTCTTAAAGAGGTCGAGAATAATCGGATCGATTTTGCCCTCTTTGTTTGCCATATCGTCCAAAATTGCGAATGCCTTTTCAAGCGGCATAGGCGGCTTGTACGGTCTGTCTCGTGCGGTTAACGCATCGAACACATCGAGGATGGTTAAAAGGCGCACGTTCCAGTCGAGGTCGTCGCCCGTCTTGTGGTTCGGATAGCCCGAGCCGTTTAACAGCTCGTGGTGATCGCTTGCCCAGTTTCTGATATTTTGGTCAGCATCGGTAAACTCCATCTCGCCGAGCAGCTTTGCCGTCATAACGACGTGGTTTTCCATGATTTCGCGTTCCTCTGCGGAAAGCGTACCCTTTTGGATTGAAAGGAGATGCACCTCTTCCTCAGTGAGCCATGGCTGCGGGTCAAGGAAATCCTCGTCCTCTTCGTCCCAGTAGGTGTTCTTGGCATAATCGCGGATGATTTTCAGCATATCATCCTTCAAAAAGCCCGCCTTGTTGATGGTGTCTATAATCTGGTGGCCCGCCTCGAGCTGTGCCTTGCGCGATTTGTATTCCTCGGCGCTGATGCGCTTTTTGAGATAGTCCACCTCGTCGATTTTCGCTATGTATTTGAATCTGTTGTGAATCGCGACCTCGCGACCGTTCAGACGTGTTTCCTTGTTCATAACCTCGAGCGGTGTAACGAGCTTGCCCACGTCGTGCAGCTGCACGGCCATGATGAAGCGGCGCTCGTCCTCCGGCGTGAAGGACCAACCCTCGCCCGTCTCATTCATCCACTTTATGAACTTCTTCGCATACTTCGCCATGTTGCGCGAGTGGTTAGCATTATAAGGCGTAAGTGCGTCGATGGCGGTAGACATTACCGAAACCATGCTGTCCATCGTACGCTCGAGCTGACGCGAATAGTTGTGGTTTGTGAGGCAGATTGCCGTCTGGCTGGCAAGTGACAGTACGACATTGGTGTGCCACTGTGCAAACGGACCTACAAAGCCGTTCTTGCCTATTGCGTTTATAAACTGCATTACGCCGATAATCTTGCCCTTGTCGTCCTCCATAGGAATTACCAGCATGGACTGGGTATGATATCCCGTCATCTGGTCGTATTTCTTCGGACCTGAAAAGTCAAAGCCGTCGTGCGATTTGTACACATCATCGACTTTAAAAACACGGCGCTCCAGCGCACAGCGTGCGCATACGTTTTCCTTGCGCAGCGGCACGTTCGGCAGATCGATAGGGCCGTTGTCTCCGCCCTTCTTTACATTCTGGGAGCGTGTAATCATTACGCGGAATTTCAGGCTGTCGTTTTCAATAGTGTAAAGCGTACCGCCGTCACACGCAATGATGTCCATTGCCGATTCCAAAATGATCTGATAAAGCTGGCCTTCGTCCTTTATGTTGGACAATGCGATTCCTACACCCAGCAATCTGTTAATTATTATATCGTTCATAACTCCAAAATTTCTCCTTCTCGGCCCATGCCTGCGCCGGGATACCTACCTTTAATATACTCCTCTGCCTTGCGCAGCGCCTCGTCGCTGTGTGTCGGCGCGTGGTGAATTATGCGCAGTCTCTGTACTCCAACCTTTTCTGCGAGCTCAGCTGTGAGCTCCCATGGGGAATGCCCAAACCCGCGCTGGGACTTATATTCATCCATCGTATACATGCCGTCCATCAAGAGGAGGCTCGTATCGTGCGCAAAGGCCTTTAATTTTTCGTCTATCTCTTTGTATTCTCCAACCTCGTAGTCGCCCACATGCACCAAGGTGGTGCCGTTTGGGAAGGTGAGGCGGAAAATATTTATATCGTTTGGATGCGCTCCCGGCATGGAGGAGATTTTCACATCCCCGGCCATAAAGTCTTCGCTTGGGAGCTCCAGGAAGTGCACGGTCTTTGCAAAATATTCCGGTGTCACCGGCCAAACCGGCGGCCTCATCATATCCTTTAAGCCCTTTTCCAGACTCTCGCCGCAGTGCATACCGCAGTATATATCCATCTCGAGCTGTCCGTTGAACATTTCCGGTAACATCAAAAGACCCTGAATGTGGTCAAGGTGTATATGTGAAATCAGGACTGTTACCTTTTTAATGCTCGCCGGCATATTTTTGCGGAGGTTTAAAATCCCCGTCCCCGCATCTATTACTATCGCCTGAGTCGGCTCCGGCTCGCCGTTTTCGGGCACACCGTAAACCACCATACAGGATGTCGCACATCCAAACTCGCTGAACTCCTTGCCGGACACGGGGATTGACCCGCGTAGTCCGAGGAGACAGATTTTATTCTTCATTTTCTTTCACGCTTCTTTCACTTTCATTTCCCGCATTTCCGGCGTTTCCCGCTGAATACGGATTGACATTCTTTTTTGGCGGAGCCTTAGGCTCTACCATATCGTCTATCGAAAAGCTTTCGCCCTTTTTCTTTTTCCTCCTCATGAGGAATACTATGAGAAGGATTGTCGCAACAACGATAATTACCATTCCGACAATCACAATCGTAAGCATCACCATCACGGATTTCACCACAAATACGCCGAAATCCACAATATCCTTTCGCGATACGGAAAGGCCGGTCCCGCTGCCGCCACCGCCGATATCCGAATCCGAAACCTCGGTTACGGTCCTGCCCGGCGCCTCGACGACCTCTATTCCGTAAGCCGCCTCGAAGTGAGCGACTATACGGTCAAAGGTTTTTGTAACTGCCGCATTATAGTCGCCTACCGCAAAGTCCGGCTCCATATCATCGGCAAGTATCACCCTTATTTCGCCTGTCGGAAACGATGTCTTTATTCCGTCTCCCTGCAGCATATAGTAATCATTGTCATCGATTGCGAGCAGGAGCAGCACGCCGTTATTTGTCGCAGCGTCTCCTATCTCCCAGCTCTTGAACATCGCCTGTGCATATTCGCCTATCGTGGTATTGCCGGTGGTCTTAACGCAGGCAACCACGATTTGAGATCCGCACTGCCCGCAAAGTGAATTGTTCTTGGCAACGATGTAATCCTTTGTCTCCTGCGTGAGTACTCCCGCCTCGTCGTATGCGTAAAAGTCGCCGCTCCGTGCCGGAGTATCCGCACTACCGTCACTAAACAGCGCGCCCGGTCCTCCGAACACGCCAAAGAACACAACGGCTATGCCCACGACAAGCAGTAATGCTATGCCGCCTAAACCTCTGTTTTCCATAGTCTCTCCTTAGTTGAACAATACTGCAGGCTGCGCCGAGTGCATGATGATCTTCGGCAGCAGACCTCTTATTGCCTTGTTATAGTCTTCCGCTGCTTCGGCATACACGACATTGCTCTTAAGCTTGTAGAGCGCACCCTCCATCTGTGTCATATACATGATGGCCGCGTCGCGGTCGTACTGTGGCACGTCCGAGCCTGCAAGCAGCATACCGTAAGCCTGCTCCGCTTCATACTTTACCGTCTCGAGCGGGCCCTGCACCGCCGTCACGCTGCCGCCCTTGACCTTTAGGGTCTCGATGCCGGTCTTGAAGTTTTCCGTAGCGTAGCCGTAGGTTTCGGCTATTGCGTAGAGCTCTTCGCCGTTTCTGGTGTAAGCCGCCACGTCGTTGATCGGCGTGCCATAGGCCTGTGTGCCGTTTGTGTAAGCGTCATCCACCGCATTCTCGAGCTTGTGCACCGAACGGTTGCAGCCGAGAATAAGCGACAGCACGATGACTATCACCAGCACCACCTTTGCCGCTTTGCGATTGTATTGTAATTCTTTCATCACTTTCCCTCCGTCCGGCAGTACTAACTACTGTGGCTTTATCACTTCAAGAAGCTTGTTCTTCAGCTCGCCTTCGATTCTGCCGAGCTCCTGCTCTGCCTCGACTCTCTTCTGATGTCCCTTTTCCTGAATGTCTCTGACCTCGTCGAGAGTAGCGATGAGCTCCTGATTCGTGTGAGTGAGCGTCTCGATATCGATGATGCCCCTCTCGCTTTCCTCTGCGATTGCAACGGTCGACTGGTGAAGCTTTTCGGCATTGCGCTTTAAAAGATCGTTTGTCACATCGGTAACCGCACGCTCTGCGCGGAGAGCCTCCTCGGAGTGTGCGAGACCAAGAGCTATAATCATCTGGCTCTTCCAGAGAGGAATGGTGTTCACGATGGTGGACTGAATCTTTTCACTCATCATGTTGTCGTTGTTCTGCACCATTCTGATCTGCGGTGCCATCTGCACCGAAACCATACGAGTCAGCTCGAGATCGTAAATCTTCTTTTCAAAACGTTCGCACTGTGCAGCGAAGTCGTTTGCCTTCTGTGCATCCTCAGGTGCGCCGGTTTCCTCGGCCTTGCGCTGAAGCTCCGCAAGTGTAACGTTTCTCGCCTCTTCGAGCTTTTGCTTGCCGGCAACTATGTAAAGCGAAATTTCCTTGAAATATTCGTGATTCTTTTCGTAGAGCTCGTCGAGGATTGCGATATCCTTTAAGAGCGTTACCTGATGGTCGTCGAGTGTTTCAACGATGCTGTTTACGCTCTTTTCGGCCTTTTCGTATTTTGCCTTGAGCACTACGATATTCTTTTGAGCCTTTTTGAAGAGTGCCTTGAGGCCCTTGCCTCCTTCGATTTCTTCATTGAAGACCTCGAGCTCTCCAACCAGCTTTGCAACCATGTTTCCGACCTCGCCCAGATCGTTTGTCTTTACCGAGCCAAGCGCAGAGTCTGCGAAGTCCGCAACCTTTTTCTGTGTGCTCGCGCCATACTGGATGATGGCTGTGCTGTCGGTCATGTCAATGGCGTTTGCCATCTTTTCGATTTCGGCAAGCTGAGTTTCGGAAAACTCCGTCTTGTCCAAAACTGCGAGCTGGTTTATAGCCTGCTCTTCGTCCTTTGTCATCATTAAAATGTTTTCTGCCTTTTCCATTACCGTTACCGGTGCTGTAGTTTCTGTCATTTTGTCCTCCTAAGGTTTTCTATCTTTTACTATATATAATATGTAGCTTTTAGTTCTGTGTTGTACTGCCCGCAGGTGCTTCCTTTATGGCTCCGAGGAGCGCATCCTTTTGCAGCATTGTCTCAAGCACCTTTACATCCGTGGTGATATCGAGTTTATCGTCTGCAAAGAGTGCATCGAGCTGGTGCTTGAAGGCCGTGTTGATGGTCTCAAATGCCTCTTCTATGCTGTCGGTAACCGCTTTGATATTGAGCGTGTCCGTATCCTGTGCAATGGCTTCGGCATACTTTGCCATGAGCTTGCTCGAAATAGGCAGGTAGTAGTTCATGAAGCGGCGCACCTGAGTGATTTCCTGCGGCCTTTCGACAAGAGCCTCGCGAATCTTTTCAACGGTCGTTTCGATTTCGCCGACCGTCTTTTCAGCCTTGAGCGCATCTGTACGGATTTCGTCGCTGCTGGCCTTTTCGGCGCGGCGTGCTATCTTTGCGTGCTCTGCCTTTATAACATCAAGCTGCGTGTTCATTTCGTTTACGACAGCATCGAGATCTGCGTTGCCGCTGCGGAATTTAACCTGCTCGCGCGTCACCTTTTTCGGTGCAAGGAGTCCCACAAGCCAGCCGACTGCCAGCGATATAACCGCCGTGAGCAGTACGAACAGGAGCCTGTGCATCGGCAGGAAGATTGCCGCAAGTATCCATATGAGCGCCGCTACCCAAAAGCCCAGTGCGGACGGATGCTTGGTCTCGACATATTCCTTTGAGCCTTCCCTTATAATCGTTTTTTCTTCTTTTTTTGCCATGGCATTACCTTTTCTTTTTCTCTTGTTTCTTTTGAGTGCCAATACTATCGAGGCGCGTGAAACACACACCTATACATAGTATATTATATAAATTTTCCGAAGATTTTTCAACCTTTAATAAAGTTTAAAAGAAAAGCGGCGGCTTCGCCTGAAGTCGCCGTTTCCGTATTTCTTTTATGCTTTCTTTAGATTGTCATGTTTTTTGCTTTCCCATGTCCCAAACCCCAAAACACTTTACACATATCCGTTCTGTGTCAGATACGTATCAATTGTGTTGTATGTTTCGAGAACCTTTGTCGCATAGGTTGTGGAATACGAGCCCCTGTTAACCTTTGCCGAGCCCTGATTGTAAGCTGAAAGTCCAAGTGTCACGTTTCCTCCGTAGGCATTGATTCTTTCGCTCACATACTGAGCACCAAACATAATGTTTTTGTAAGGGTCGTAAAGATCTTCAAGTGTCAGCCCCCACCTTGCTCCCGTGGAAGGCAGAATTTGCATCATGCCGGCCGCTTTCGTAGCTGAATAGCCGCCGCAGTTGTAGCCGAAATGGCTCTCTCTTCTGGCTATGGACATGAGTAGCTGTTCGTCTATCCCATAAAGATAGGCCGCTCTCTTGAAGAAGAAAACGTAGTTCTGTGCCACAGAAGTGCCGATGGTTGCATTGGCCTGCTTCATGTAAGCGACATAACCCTTGTTTCTAAGTAACTCTTGCGAGTCTACATAGCTCGATGCAGGTACGCTTGGATCCGTACTGATACATACTCCGTAATATGGGTCAAAATATATGTCCCAATTAAATTTTTCTCCGCCTGTAAATGCGCGAAGCGGCAAGTACAGGTATCCACCGGCATAAAGAACCGGGGTGTTTGCTGCCATCTGGATTTCTTCGGCAGCGCTTTCATCGACATCGCCGGCTGCAACGGCCATTACTGCTGTTGCGTTTGCCGCACCTTCCGTGGTAATCGCACCTTCGGAGGTAATCGCCGCTTCGCTGGTGTCGTAAGCGGTTACGGTCATGTCGCTGATGACAGTGCAGAGCACGTCTACATTGTCGTTTTTCATCCAGTTTGAACTGATATTTGTTTTTGTCGAATCAGTTTTCAGTAGTTTTAATGTGTGGCTTTCCCAATCCACTGCAGCACTGAATCCGCAGATTTCGCCAATGCCGCTCGTCAGTGGAATATACAGGGTGCTACCGTAAAGTATGAAGGGATATTGCAAATTGTAGTTGATAATCTCTTCGCCGTTTACAATAACATGTTTAACAAAAAAATCACCTTGAACGTTTTCGTCAGCATAAATAGAAATAGATGAGAAAAGCACCATGAGCAAGGTAAGCCACACAAGAACAAGCTTCTTTGCCATATTCTGTTCTCCTCTCTTTCTTGTCTTTTCAGGGGAAAGTGCGTTTTTACCCCAAAGACTTGTGCATTATATCATAGGGCATAGTGATTGTCAAATTCTTTTCCAAGTTTTTCCTTAGATGAATTCATGACATTGCCTTATCCATGTTAATATGTTACAATTAGATGTTGCGTAGGAGGATAAAATGTCAGAAAGCGGCGCTAACAACAACATATTTACACGGAATGCGCGTCTGGTTGCCATATTTGCAATAGCGATGGGCAGTACCAGCGGCATACTCGGAAAAGCAATTACCGCGAGCAGCATAGCAATCGTCTTTTACAGACTGACCATTGCTCTGCCGTTTTTCGCCATCCCGGTGCTTCTGCGCAGAAGAGACGAGCTAAAGGCTCTGAGCCTTCGCGATATAGCGGGCTGCGCGGTGGGCGGTGTTTTCCTGTTCGGCCACTTCTTCTCGTGGTTCAACGCCGTAAAAATGACAAACATCGCTACGGCAATTGTGCTTCAGTCCCTGCATCCGTTCGTGGTTCTGCTCGTAACGGTTCTCCTGTTCGGACGCAAGGTAAAGGGCAAGGCAATCCTCGGAATCTGTATTGCTCTCATCGGCTGTGCCATCATGGCAGGCCTCGACCTTTCCGCGGGAGGCAGGCTTTCGGGCGACATCTTCGCGGTGCTCGCAGGTACCTTCTATGGACTGTATCTTTGCGTCGGCACAGTTAAAAGAAAGAAAATCTCTTCGCCGGTTTACATCATGCTGGTGTTCGGCTTTTGCTGGATCTGCTGCTGGGTGGGCATGTTTGCAACAGGCACCCCGTTTGTGGGATACCCCGCAACCGACTATCTGTGGCTGATTGCAATGACTCTTTTCTGCCAGATCGGCGCACACGCACTGTTCAACTGGGTCCTCGGCTATGTTTCAACTCTTTTCCTGTCCGCATGGGGCAACGCAGAGGTTGTAATGGCAATGATACTGGCACTCATATTCCTTGGCGAAATCCCGACGATGATGCAGTGCATCGGTGCGGTAGTCACTATCGCAGGACTTCTCATATATAATTTCAACGAAAACTAATCTGTCATTTGGAGGCGCGATTTGAGCTACAAAGTAAAGCTCGACGTATTCGAGGGGCCGTTTGACCTGCTCGTTTACCTGATCGAGAACGCACAAATGAATATTTACGATATACAGATTGCGGAAATCACCGAGCAGTATCTCGACTACCTCGACCGCATGCAAAAGCTGGATGTCGCCATCGCCACCGAGTTTATGGTGCTGGCCTCGGAGCTTATCGAGATCAAATCAAAGCTCCTGATTCCGCGCGTTTCGCTGGAGGCGGGCGTTACCGAAGAGGAAGACCCACGCAGCGAGCTGGTGGAGCGCATTCTCGAGTACAAACGCTTCAAGAAGGCGGCAGAGCTGCTCGCAGATGCAGAAGAGCGCAGCATGCTCATTTTCGAGAAGCCGCAGGAGGACATCAGCGAATACCTCAATCAGCCTGATGAGTACCTCCACATGGACCTCGAGCACTTCGTGAACGCGTTTAATATGTTCCTGCATAAAAAGCATAAGATTGCCGAGGTAAAAAAGCGCTACCAGCGCATAGAGCGCGAAAAGATCAGCGTCGAGCAAAGAATTGCACACATCTGGAGCTTCTTTACCGGCCTGGTTCCGCGCAAAAAGGTCACATTTACGGAGCTTATTTCGGACAAGCCGGACAGAGGCGGCAAGGTCGTTACCTTTGCCTCCCTCCTCGAGATGGCAAAGTCAAAGCTTATTAGCTTTGAGCAGGAGGAGCTTTATGGCGAGATTACGGTCGTAAAGCAGGATCCCGAGCAGCAGCCCCCGGAGGGTAATGAAAACATGCCTGTTTCGGAAAACGGGCTTGACGGAGAGCCTACCGCTTATTCGGTGGGTACAGAAAGAGAGGCTTTGGTATGAGTAGCGCAAGAGCGATAAAATCTGCCTTTGAGTCGATGCTTTTCACCTGGGGCGAGCCCCTAGACGTAAAGCTGGCGGCAGAGGTAGTAAATATAAACTGGAAGGAAGCTTACGGGTATTTCAAGGAGCTTCAGGAGGAATACATCCAGGAAAACCGCGGCATTCAGATACGCGAGATAAATAAGAGCTTTCAGCTTGTGACAAATCCGGAAAACTCCGATTACATTCAGCGTCTGTGCACGCCTGTAAAGCACAAGAGGCTGTCGCAATCGGCACTGGAGGTTCTGGCAATCGTTGCTTACAAGCAGCCTGTTACAAAGGGTGAAATTGAGTCGATTCGAGGCATCAAGTGCGACCGCGTAATCGAGGGTCTCGAAAAGAAGGAGCTCATAAAAGAAGTCGGCCGCAGTAATGCAATCGGGCGCCCGATTCTCTACGGTACGACGGATGAATTCTTAAAGGCCTTTGGCTTCAGAACGATAAAGGATCTGCCTGATATAGACGATATAGAAAATGCAATCACGACAGCCGAACCCGAAATTGATGAGGTTGCGGCAGCTCAGATTTCGCTCTTCAGCATAGAGGGCAACGTGGATAAAACCGAATAAACCAAGATAAATCAAGTAAAAAACAGACCTCAAAAAGTTTTAAAAAATTTTTTGAGGTTTTTTATTTTGCTTTGCAGTTGTGTTGCAATAGGGGTGTTATATTATAGTCACAGAAGAAAACAAAACCTCGTCGGACAAGTACATACGAGGTTAACCATAAAAGAAAAAGACCCAAAAGGGCAGGAGGTACAAAATGAGTAAGAACTTTTTCAGAACAAACATCGCTATCGCAGCACTGGCACTTGCGTTCTACGCACTCGAAGTAGTAGTATTCTACTAAGACTAATGCCGAACCTACATTGACATCTTTTTTGCATAACTTATATATAAAAACTCCTTCTTTAGTGAAAAACTAAACCAATGCACATGAAAAACCGGCTCTGGTGTGGCCGGTTTTTTATGTGCAAATTTATATATGTGAAGGCTAATACGCTTAGTAAAGCACCTTACTGAGGAACTCCTGCGTCCTCGGATTCTGCGGATGCGTAAGAAGCTCCGCCGGAGCCCCGCTCTCTGCTATGATGCCTCCGTCCATAAAGAGGATGCGGTCCGACACCTCGCGGGCAAAGCCCATTTCATGTGTCACGATGACTGATGTCATACCGGCCTTTACGAGACACTTTATTACCTCTAAAACCTCTCCGACCATTTCAGGATCGAGCGCCGATGTAGGCTCGTCGAAAAGCATTACGTCGGGCTCCATCGCAAGCGCGCGAACTATCGCAATACGCTGCTTCTGCCCACCTGAAAGCTTTCTCGGGTATTCATTGATTTTATCGTAGAGGCCGACCTTGTTCAATAGCTCCGCCGCCTGCTCGGCAGCCTCTGCCGGAGTCTTTTTCTTTAGAAGCACCGGCGCCAGCGTCAGGTTTTCCTTGACCGACAGATGTGGAAAGAGGTTAAAGTGCTGGAAGACCATGCCCATCTTCTGGCGATGCACGTTTATGTCCACATCCGCCTCGGTAATGTCGGTGCCCTCAAAGAATATATGCCCCGATTCCGGAGTCTCCAGCATGTTGAGGCAGCGTAAGAATGTGCTCTTTCCGCCGCCCGAAGGCCCGATGACCGATACGACCTCTCCCTTTTTTATGTGCTCGTCCACGCCGCAAAGAACGTGGAGATCGCCAAACCATTTATTTAATCCTACTGTTTTAATCATTTGCTCTCAGCCTCCTTTCGAATGCGCAAAGGAGCCTGTTCAGAATAAATGTGAGAACAAAGTAAATTACGCCCACTATAAAGAGGCACTCCATCGTGAGGTAGGTCGTGCCCTTTACCTTCAGGTACGATGTCATCAGCTCACCGATAAAGAAGGTGCTGGCAAGCGAGGTGTCCTTTACTATTGTGATGAACTCGTTGCCGAGGGCAGGCAGTATCGTCTTTACCGCCTGCGGAAGCACGATGCGCAGCATTGTCTGCGAGGAGGACAGACCCAGGCTGCGCGCGGCTTCCGTCTGCCCACTGTCGACCGACTGTATGCCGGAGCGGAAGACTTCCGAAACGTAAGCTGCCGAGTTTATGATAAGCGCGATGGCTATGCTCACAAAGTCAGATACTGCAAACGGCAGCAGCTTCGGCACGAGGAAGTAGCCCACATACAGCTGCAGGAGCATAGGCGTGCCTCTCACCACCTCCACTATCGCGATGCAAAGCCAGGTGACAGGCTTTATCTTTGACATGCGGCCGAGACAGAAGAATATGCCTAAGATCGCGCCAAAGAATACTGTTATCACAGATAGCAGGAGCGTGTAGCTGACGCCCGTTACCAGGAAGACATCCCAGTAACGGGTCATTATTTTTACTATGTTATCAAAGTATTCACTCATAATTATTCAGCGTTTCCTTCGTCGTCATAAGATACATCTGCTGCTGTGTCAATTCCCGCAAGCTCCTGAGCCTCGGTGTACCACTGACCGTAGTAACCGTTCTCGTAAGCCTTTGCAAGGCATGCGTTAATCTTTTCGGTAAGCTCGTCGTTACCCTTCTTGATGAGAATTACGTTGTTTTCCGCTTCTTCTGCGATTTCAAAGAGGAAGCCGGAAAAGCCGATGTTTTCGTTGCTTGCAATAATCGCTTTGCCGTTGCCGTGAGCTACAGCAAGTCCGTCAACGTTACCGTTTCTGAGAGCTTCAACGGCTGTGCCGACATCACCGAACTCCTTGATCTTGGTCGATTCAGGCAGCTGGCTTTCGCAGAGAATCATCTGGAGGGACGCTGTCTGTGCGCCTATTGTAAGACCCGCAAAGTCATCTACGCTGTCGAACTGTCCTGCCTTGTCAGCGAGAACAATGATAGTCTGTTCAGTTTCGTTGTCACCTGCGTAGTAGTAGTCCGAAAGGTTGAAGTTTTCGGCTCTTTCAGGTGTATATGAATATCCGGAGATAGAGATTTCAACGTTACCGCTCTGTACTGCAGCCTGGCAGGCGTCAAAGCTCATAGGCTTGATTTCCAGAGTCATGCCGAGTTCGTCTGCGATGAACTTGGCGAGAGTGATATCAAATCCAACATATTGGTCCTGACCTGTTTTTGAAGTGTCAACAAACTCCATCGGCGAGAAGTCAGGGGATACGGCTACTGTAAGGACAGGTTTCTGGTCTGCCGCAGCATTGTCTGCGTCGGCATCAGTGTTGCCGCAGGCTGTGAGGCCAGCCACGCAAGCCAGCACGAGAATAAGTGATAAAATAATTGATATGGGTTTTTTGGTTTTCATTGGTGTGTACCTTCTTTCTTTGTTTTTTACTCTGGTTGTTTCATTTTTCCTTTTTGGTAGTTTACTCACTTTGTGCATGTTTATACATTTGGCCCTTTTTGCAAATCTCAAGTTTTGTGTTATTTATCAGCGCCGCAGCCTATGTATAAAGATTTAACTTTATAACTAAATCTGCAAAAATATACACATATGCCTTTAATACATCAAATAATACTCTCATATTTATGCAAAGTCAAGAGAAAAAATACAAAAAACTTGTTTATAAACTGTTTTTGCAAAATAAAACCCGTCACCTTTCGGTGACGGGAGTCAGGTCTCATATTATTGCGGAACCGGGAAAGCTTATCTAAATAAACAGATATTTATCGTAGATTATCCCACCGGCAGCTTGATCGAGGTCAGCATCGCTGAGGATGATTCCGGCTGCTTCAGCGCCTTTCTTTGTTTCGTCTATTATAGCCTGCGCCTCTTCTTTGTCCTGCGCATTTTCGAGCTTTTTCTTCAGGTCATTGGTGAATTCCATAAAAATACCTCCCTCTCGGTTTAAGATATTTTTATGTTACCATAATCTCCCCCCCGTGCAATACTTTTCCAATTTCCGCAATCATATATTGCGCCCCATATATTGGATCGTTACGACATAGACCCTCTTTTTTTCTTCGTCGACTCTAAATATGGCAATATAATTGTCTACTAAGAGCTGTTTATACCCTTTGTCCGCATAAAATCCGACTAACCTGTCTTGATGTGAATTCGGAAATTCTGCAAGCCCCAATATTGCCTTTAAGTCGATTCAACTGTTTTCTTGCTGTTTCCGGCGCGGATATTTCGTTGGCTATGTATGTATAGATTTCATCTAAATCCCGATATGCGTTTTCCAGCAATTCTACTTCGTATTTATCCAAAATGCTTTTTCTCCAATTTGTCGAATGCTATGGTTGCTTCAATTGTTTTTCCGGTTTTGGCAAAGTCTTTTTCGGCTTCATATATTGCATAATCTATGCGGGTTTCGCGCACAATTTTTTCGTATAGTTCAGCGCTCATCACCACCAAATCGCTATAGCCGTTTTTTGTAATGAAAATCGGTTCCTGGCGTTTATGTGCAATTTCTGATATGGCACTTGTATTACGTAAATCTCTGATTGGCATAATTGTTGGCATGATTACCACCTCCGCAGCATTATTGTAGCACAATTATGCTACGCGTGTCAAGGCTAACTTGGTGCCATAGCAAGGGGCGGAATCGCAATCAAAAACCCGCCACCTTTCGGTGGCGGGTTTATTATGCGGTATGTGTCGATATGTGCTGCGAAGGGTTAAATAAAGCGATTACCTTTATACAGACGATCCTTCTGCCAAAAAACTTCCGTATTTCCGCCGGCAGCCTGATTGAGGTCAGCATCGCTGAGGATAATCCCGGCCTCCTCTGCGCCCTTCTTTGTTTCGTCTATAATAGCCTGCGCTTCTTCTTTATTCTGAGCGCCTTCGAGCTTTTTCTTCAGGTCATTGGTGAATTCCATAAAAATACCTCCCTCTCGGTTTAAGATATTTTTATGTTACCATAATCTCCCCCCCGTGCAACTCTTTTCCAATTTGCGCCGCGACACTTTAATCATTTCCTATTATGTCCATAAACTCCCGTGGAGTTACTACAAATGGGACAGCTGGGAAATGCTTGATATTTCCAGTAACTAAAAAAGCATCAGCACGACTTTTTTCAAGGGCTACCTCATAGAAAGGCAAATCCTTCATGTCAGGAAGAACTATGCCGGAAGATGCCGGAGAAATCAAAATGCCGAATTTTTCGATTGCAGCCAGTAGATACTCCACTAAGTCTATCGAGAACGCGAATTTCTTTCGTGTCAGGACCTCGCGATATTCCTTTATGATATCGGTGCTGTAGACAGGCGTGACTCTGCCGATTAGTACATTTTCAACTACTTGAACAGTAGCTGCGCCATCTTTATCAGACAGTAATGCGGAAACCAAGACGTTTGTATCTATAACGGCTAGGCGAATCATTTTGAAGATTCCTTCCTTGCAAGGTCGATTTCTTTATTAATTTCGTCAAGACTCATGCCGGAAACTCCGTTTTCTTTAGCTTGAGCACGTAGCGCAAGGAATGCTCGCGCTGCATTCTCTCTAGTCAAATCCACATCAATCGAAGCAATTTCAAATGGAATTCTGCGTTCACGAACAACAGCACGTGCAAACACATTAATTGCAGTTGATGTGTTCATGCCGAACTCTTGGCATAATAAATCAAATTGTCTTTTTAATACCTCATCCATACGAACGCTAAAAGTTGTCTGTGGCATAATTGCACCTCCTAACTACTGTTTGTATATAAATATTAACCTATCAGGTGCAAAAAGTCAACATGCAAACCCAACAAGTGCGTTACTTTGCGTACTTTGCGCACCACCTCATCCGGCCTTGCGGCCACCTTCCCCTCAAGGGGAAGGCATAGTTTCTGTTAAAAACCCGTCACCTTTCGGTGACGGGTAGAAAGTCATGTATTATTACCGGAACTGTGAAAGATTATCTAAATGACCAAGGGGAACCGCCCCCTTTGTCAAAAGAAGCTCCACCTGCAGCCTGATCGAGGTCGTCGTCGCTGAGGATAATCCCTGCCTCTTCTGCGCCCTTCTTTGTTTCGTCTATTATAGCCTGCGCTTCCTCTTTATTCTGAGCGCCTTCGAGCTTTTTCTTAAGATCGTTTGTGAATTCCATAAAAATACCTTCCTCTCGGTTTAAGATATTTTTATGTTACCATAATCTCCCCCCCCGTGCAACTCTTTTCCAATTTGCGCCGCGACACACTTGTCGAAAATTGTTACAATATCTCTATCATTTCACCTTGACAAATGCTGCCCGGTTTGCTATTGTATATTCAAGAAATGGGTTTTCACCGTACTGCTTTATGGCTCAAGCGGGCTGCTCGTTTCTTTTTTTATTGTTGTTATATCGTGCAAATACTTATTCCCATCGGCAGAGTGTTTTACCAATAAGATTGCCGTGAAAATATTATATCTCTCCAAAACTCCAGTTTTATCATTATAAACGGGTATGCCAAAGCTTTTGCCTTTTTCCTAGCACCCTTCAATGCAATTCTGCTGTTTGACCCTGCATATTCTGAAGGAAACTCAGCCCCTATATAAATAGCTTCTGCAGTTTCCGTGTCAAGGCTAACTTGGTGCCATAGCAAGGGGCGGAATCGCAATCAAAAACCCGCCACCTTTCGGTGGCGGGTTTATTATGCGGTATGTGTCGATATGTGCGGCGAAGGGTTAAATAAAGCGATTACCTTTATACAGACGATCCTTCTGCCAAAAAACTTCCGTATTTCCGCCGGCAGCCTGATTGAGGTCATCGTCGCTGAGGATGATGCCGGCCTCCTCTGCGCCTTTCTTTGTTTCATCTATAATAGCCTGCGCCTCTTCTTTATTCTGAGCGCCTTCGAGCTTTTTCTTCAGGTCATTGGTGAATTCCATAAAAATACCTCCCTCTCGGTTTAAGATATTTTTATGTTACCATAATCTCCCCCCCGTGCAACTCTTTTCCATTTAGCACTGTAACACAATACCGAATGCGGCGTCGGTTTTTGTAAACTATGCACTATATGCGTAGAATCACGCTTCATAGTGCATACAAAAGCGGCTCAGTCGATGTTTATACTGTTTTGAACCTATAATGCCATGCACTAACTCCATGGAATTCTATAAAATGGTGCATATCCTCGGATGTAAATCGCACAAAATTGCGAGAAATCCATGCACTACTTTTATAAAATGACATGTTTAGTGCATAGATTTGAGTTGTGCCGCCACCTCATCCGGCCTTGCGGCCACCTTCCCCTCAAGGGGAAGGCATAGTTTCTGTTAAAAACCCGCCACCTTTCGGTGGCGGGTTATTTTTATGACCAAATTGTAGCAGGCATCGGTCCGCTTAGAACCACTTGTCTGCTTCGTCGCCTATTACGTAGCAGCCCGCGAAGCCCTGGCTCTCAAGCTTGCCGAAGAGCTTGCCGAGCTTGTTAGGCTTTGAGATGAGGGTTACATCGTATTCGCCGCGCTTGCTGTCCGCATAGCGGATGGCCTCGGCGGTCTGGTTTTCCTCGTGAATTACCGCGAAGCGCTTTGGCTTGCCCGGAATCTCAAAGCCGTTATCCATCAGGATTGCACAGATTCTTTCGAATCCGATTGAGAATCCGCATGCAGGAATATCTTCGCCGAGGAACTTGCCCACGAGGTTGTCGTATCTGCCACCGCCCGCGATGGATGAGCCGAAGTCAAGGCTTTCAACCTCAAAGATTGTGCCTGTGTAGTAGCCCTGTCCGCGCACAAGCGACATGTCAAATACTGTTTCGTATTTGCCTTCTGCGAGCTCGTTACTGGTATCGATGATGTACTGCAGGTTCTCTGCCGGACCCTTGTCCTCGCAGAACTCGCGCGCCTTTTCGAGAGTGATTTCGCCGCCCTCGATGAGGCTGCGGAACTTTGTAAGTGTCGCCTCAGGGAAACCCTTTTCGCGGAGTTCGTTGATTACACCGTCAACGCCGATTTTGTCGAGCTTGTCAAAGGAAATGCAGACGCTCATGAGTTCTTCCTTCGGGAAGCCTGCGGAAGTCAGCATTGCGTTCAGCACGCGACGGTCGTTTATCTTCATTTTGAAGTTCTTGATGCCGATATTCATCAGCGCCTTGCCCATTACATTGATACATTCGATTTCGATGCTCGGCGCATCAGAGCCGATAACGTCGATGTCGCACTGCACGAACTGGCGGAGGCGGCCCTTTTGCGGCTGCTCGGCGCGGAATACATCACCCATCTGAATAACCTTGAAGGGCTTTGCCAGCTTGTCGCGGTTTGCGGCATAGAATCTGCAAAGAGGAAGCGTTAAATCGTAGCGAAGGCCGATATCCGCAAGGTCGTCAAACCGGCCCGCCTCGAGCGCCTTTGTAAGCTTGTCGCCGCGCTTCATAACCTTGAAGATGAGCTTTAAGTTCTCGCCGCCGTCGGAATTGTCAAGGTTTTCAATGTCCTCGATAATCGGGGTTGCGATGCGCTCGTAGCCGTTGTTCTGATATGTACGGAGGATTACGCTCTGCAGATAATCGCGGAGCTGCTGCACCTCCGGTAAATAGTCGTTAGTTCCCTTTAAGCTGTTTACTCTCATTTTGTTGTCTCCTTTTATATGTGAATCTCGCCCTCTGCGAGTATGACGGCACCGCCGCCAACCATAATTTTCTTTCCTTCGATATGTGTTCTGATCGTGCTCGGACGGCCCATCTTCTCGCCCTGAATTATGCAGGCGTCAGCGGTTTCGCCGAGGAATCCGATTGACTGCAGATAGTATGTAAGCGCGCCGTTTGACGTGCCGGTTGCCGCTTCTTCGTCGATGTCGTAAAGCGGTGCAAAGTTGCGCGCGTGGGCTGTGACGCCATCACGCTGCTCGCCTTCAGGGGCGAGGCAGAATGCATGAACACCCACCACACCGTACCTCTCACTAAGCTTTGAAAGCGCCGGGAAGTCGGGGGTTATCGCATCAAGCTCTGCTGCATCTTTTACCGGCATCATTATGTCAAGAAGGCCGGTGCTGACCATCTTCGGATAAGCCGGAAGTCCCGGATGGACAGGCACTCCGCCGGCAGATGATGCGTATTTGAGCCCCATTACGCCGTAAAGCTCTTCGAGGGCCTCCTTTTTAGTAATTTCGCCATCGATTTTTGGGTCTGCCATTTCCATAAGGATGCCGTTTTCGGTTGCGCGGATTTCGAGATCTCCGGCAAGTGTATGGTTAATGAAAGGGCCTTTTCCCTTTAAGAGCCCCTCTCTTTTTAATACTGTGAATGTCGCAATCGTTGCATGTCCGCAAAGGTCAACCTCTGCAGCAGGCGTAAAATAGCGTGTGCGGAAGCTGCCATCAGCAAGTGGCAGGCAGAACGCCGTCTCGGAGTATCTGAGCTCTGCAGCGGTCTTTATCATCGTTTCTTCGGAAGGCCATGCAGTAGCCTCGCTACCCTCGAGCAGAACTATGCCTGCGGGATTTCCTCCAAAAAGTGTTTCTGTGAATGCATCTGCTATGAATAATTTCATTGCGTCTCCTTATCCGCGTTTTCACGCTTTTTCGCGCTTGTTTTACTTTAGTAGTATAGCACAATTCGAGGTGGCTTACAAATGCTTTTTCGCTCTACTGCGCTAAAGTCGAGGATGATGCCTGACTCCCGTCACCCGGTGGTGGCGGGTTTTTTATGCAAAACATGTTGACAAAATCGCCGCAAATGGCTAAAATCGTACTGAAATACGCACTTTAAAGGCAGAGAAATATGAACATCGAACTAAAGCAGATTGCTACAATACATACAGACTTTGGTGAAAAGTTCGGCATTCCCCGGCAGAGCGGGATAGTGCCTGAGCTTGAGGGGACGATAGTGTTTGAGCCCGAGTTCAGAAACCCCGACGCAGTGCGCGGAATAGAGGGCTTTTCACACCTCTGGCTAATCTGGGGCTTTTCGGAAAATGTGCGCGAGGGCTGGTCCGCCACAGTGCGCCCACCACGCCTCGGAGGAAACGAGCGCAGAGGCGTTTTTGCCACCAGATCGCCGTTTCGTCCAAACCCGATAGGCCTTTCTGTGGTGCGCCTTAGTTCGGTCACATACGAGGGCGAAGCCGGTGCACCCGTGCTTCATGTGCTCGGTGCCGATATGGTGGACGGAACGCCTATTTACGATATAAAGCCTTATGTGCCTTACAGCGATGCGCTGCCGGAAGCAAAATCCGGCTTTGCGGCAGGTGCGCCGGAAAGCCGCCTCAGGGTGGTCTACGACGCGGTCCCGGCCGGGCTCGCGCCAGCGAAGCTGGCGGCCCTTACGGGCGTCCTGGCACAGGACCCGAGACCGGCCTACCAGGATGACCCGACGCGCGTCTACGGTCTTAAATTCGCAGGCTGCGACATACATTTCACCGTTGAAAACGGTGTATTACACGTTATAGGACAGGAGAAAAAATGAAACCATTATCTGAAAGAACCAATCACTTTACCGATTCCGTCATCCGCAGGATGACGCGTATATCCAATAAATACGGTGCGCTGAATCTGTCACAGGGCTTCCCGGACAGCAACCCTCCGCAGGCAATATTAGACCGCCTTGCGGAGCTGAAAAACGAGCCGGTGCACCAGTACCCGATAACCTTTGGCTCAAAGAATTTCCGCGACGCTCTCGCCGCAAAGCAGGAGCATTTCACGGGTCTTAAAATCAATCCCGAAACAGAGGTCGTAGTTACCTGCGGCGGCACCGAAGCGATGATTGCCTCGACAATGACCGTTGTGAACCCGGGCGAAAAGGTTATCGTTTTCTCGCCTTTCTACGAAAATTACCGTGCAGACACCATTCTGTCGGGCGCGGAGCCGATATTTGTACCTCTGATTCCACCCGAGTTTAAATTCCGCGAAGCCGACCTCGAAGCAGCGTTTGCGCAGAATCCAAAGGCTATAATCCTCTGCAACCCGAACAACCCTTGCGGCAAGGTCTTCACGCGCAAGGAGCTCGAGTTCATCGCATCTTTAGTGGAAAAGTACGACACTTATGTAATTACCGATGAGGTCTACGAGCATCTGGTGTTCGAGCCAATGCAGCATACTTACTTCTCGACGCTGCCGGGCATGTGGGAGAGAACAATCTCGTGCGGCTCGCTGTCAAAGACTTACTCGATGACGGGCTGGAGGCTGGGCTACACCATCGCGCCGGAGGCCATAACCGAGACCATAAAGAAGGTCCACGACTTCCTGACGATTTCCGCGAGCGGGCCGATGCAGGAAGCGGCGGTCGTTGGTCTTCGCTTCGGCGATGACTATTATCGCGAATTCCTCGAAGCCTACGCCAAGAGGCGCAAGTTCTTCCTGGACGGCCTCGACCGTATAGGCATCGACCATACCAATCCGGAGGGCGCGTATTACATACTGCTCGACA
>JAEEGU010000197.1 GCA_016280485.1 Bacillota bacterium
AAGGCGTGGATTACAAGTATTGGGAAGAGACTATAGTTCGGGATCTTAATGGAAATGTAATTGAGATACTTCCCGGGGATGTAATGCAGATGCCCAACGGAGAAATGTGGCATTTGAAGTAGATCCTTTCTAAAAAATTTGAATATAGGGTGCAAGTTCTGTGCCAAAAGTGGTATAATAATTATAACTGCGGGCGACACGCAAATAACCAAGGGGGAGCAACGTATGAAGCCGGGAATAGGCATGCAAATGGAACAGTCTCAGCGCCTTAGGATGACACCTGAACTGAGACAGGCAATAGGACTTTTGCAGCTTAATACCCAGGAACTGTCCACATATGTTCAGGAGCAGCTCTTGGTGAACCCCGTTCTCGAGACAGCATCCGACAGCGAAGGCGACTGGTCGGAACAGGTCGAAAAAATCATAGACATCGCCCACGGCGCGGCCTATGAGCAGGGCGACCGCGGCTATGCGGGCGAGGACGACGATTCAGCTTCCCACTTTGAAAGCTACACAATAAGCAGCACTACGTTGAAAGACTCACTCATGCAGCAGCTTTCCATGTCTGCACTCTCGTCGCACGACATGCAGGTTGCACAGTACATAATAGAATCCCTTGATGACAGTGGATACTTAAAAACGAATACTGCGCTGATAGCCAGAGGCTTTGGAATCAGTCTGGATCACGTGGAGGAAATCCTTGGCATAGTTCAGAGCTTCGAGCCTGTGGGCATTGCGGCGCGTGATCTTGCCGAATGCCTCATCATCCAGCTCAAGGCACTCGGAAAATATAATGAATACTACGAAAGGCTGATAAACGAATTTCTGGAGGACGTGGCGGCAAACCGCCTGCCTGCAATTGCAAAGGAGCTTGGAATACCGCTAAAGGATGTCCAAAAGATGAGCGACTGCATTAAAAGCCTGGAGCCAAAGCCCGGGAGGCAGTTTGCGGGACGCGATGAAACCAGATATATCATACCGGATTTGTTTCTTGAAATAGTTGACGGCGAGCTGACCGTCACTCTCAATCAGACGGGCATTCCGCAGCTTAGAATCAGTTCCTACTACGAAAAGCTGCTGCGCAAATCCAAAAATGACGAGGAGCTTGCACATTACCTCAAAGGGAAAATGGATGCAGCGCTCTGGCTGATTCGCAGCCTTGAGCAAAGAAACAACACCGTCGTGTCGGTGGCAAGCGCAATTGTGAACCATCAGCAGGGCTTCTTCCTGCGGGGCGATGAATACATGAAGCCGCTTACATTAAAGCGTATAGCCGAGGAAACCGGCGTTCACGAGTCTACCGTTTCCCGTACGGTGAACGGCAAATATCTTCAGACCGGCAGTGGCATATACGAGCTCAAGTCCTTCTTTAAGAGCGGACTTCCAAAGGCAGGCGATGACGAAAGTGTGGCTTCCGACAGTGTACGTCGCAGAATCCGCGACATCATCGCGGGCGAGGACAGTGCTTCGCCTCATTCGGACCAGTACATATCTGAGGTTTTAAATCGCGAGGGCATCGCGATATCCCGCCGCACGGTAGCAAAATACCGCGACGAGTTGGGGATTCAGTCCTCATCAAAACGTCGCAGATACTAGACTCGCGGCCTACCAAACGCTATCCATGCCGCAGGGCATCGATATAGATTATCAAATCAATATTTTAAATTTAAGATGTAATATTTAGGAGGAAAAAATTATGTCTATCAAAGTGGGAATTAACGGTTTCGGAAGAATTTCGACAACACTTGTTCGTGCTATCCTGACAATGCCTGAAATCGAGATTGCCGGTATCAACCTTAGAAACAACGATCTTAAGTACATGGCTTACATGCTGAAATACGATTCAACTTTCGGCAGATTTCCTGTAAGCGTTGATACTTATGACGAAGGACTTGTAATCGACGGCAAAAAAGTTCCTGTATTCGGCGAAGAAGACGCCAGCAAGATTCCTTGGAAAAAGTGCGGTGCAGAGTATGTCATCGACGGTACCGGTGCATATGTAACCAGCGAAAAGGCACAGGCTCACCTTAAGGCCGGCGCTAAAAAGGTTATCATGTCCGCTCCTGCAAAGGACAAGGAAACACCTACATTCGTATTTGGTGTAAACCACAAGGATTACACTGCAGATATGAATATTATCTCAAACGCTTCCTGTACCACAAACTGTCTCGCACCTATCATGAAGGTCATCGAAGACAACTACGGCATCAAGGAAGGCCTCATGTCCACAATTCACTCAGCAACCGCAAAGCAGAAGGTTGTAGATGCGCGTTCCATGAAGGACTGGAGAACAGGCCGTTGCGTATTCGGTAACATCATTCCGACAACAACAGGTGCTGCAAAGGCTGTAGGTCTTGTTATTCCTTCCCTCAAGGGTAAGATGACAGGTATCTCCTACAGAGTTCCTACCGCTGACGTTTCAGTAATCGATGTAAACATCGTTCTCGAAAAGCCTGCAAACTACGCAACAATCTGCGAAAAGATCAAGGAAGCTTCCGAGACATACATGAAGGGAATCCTCGAGTATGTTGATGACGAGGTTGTATCCGGCGACTTCATCGGCGATCCTTGCACTTCCATTTTCGACGCACGCCAGGGCATCGAGCTTAACGACCATTTCTTTAAGTTCGTTGCTTACTACGACAACGAATACGGTTATTCCGTAAACCTCCTGAATATGGTTAAATACATGGCAAGTGTAGACCAGAAGGTAGTACCTGCTCCACTCAAGAAATAGAAAGGACACGCAAATGAAAAAGACTGTAAAGGACATCGACGTAAAGGGCAAACGCGTGCTTGTCAGATGCGATTTCAATGTTCCTATGAAAGACGGAAAGATTACGGATGATATTCGTATCACCTCCGCACTTCCTACCGTAAAATATTTGGTTGAAAACGGCGCAAAGGTCATTCTCATGTCACACATGGGGCGTCCCGAAGGCGAGCCGAATATGAAATACACCTTAAAGCCTGTTGCAGACCGCATAAGCGAGCTGATGGGCAAAAACATCACATTTATCTCTTCCCCTACGGTTGTTGATGATGCCGTAAAGGCAGCTGCCGAAAAGCTGCAGCCGGGCGACATCATGCTCCTTGAGAATGTGAGATTCCGCAAAGAGGAGACAAAGAACAATCCTGATTTCACAAAGGAGCTCGCTCCGCTCGGAGATATATTTGTAAACGACGCATTCGGCACAGCTCACAGAGCACACTGCTCGACTGCGGGGCTTGCAGATTTCCTTCCGACGGTTTCCGGCTTCCTGATTGAAAAGGAGGTTGAATTCCTCGGAAACGCCGTTGAAAATCCAAAGAGACCGTTCGTGGCAATCATGGGCGGCGCAAAGGTAGGCGACAAGATTCCTGTTATAAAGAATCTCCTCAAAAAGGTTGATACGCTTATTGTAGGCGGAGGAATGGTATTCACCTTCTACAAGGCACAGGGTCTTGAAATTGGAAAGTCCATCCTCGATGAGGAAAATATCGGACTTGCAAAGGAGCTTCTCGCAGAGGCTGAAAAGCTCGGCGTAAAGATGCTGCTTCCGGTTGACTGTGTTTGCGCAAAGGCATTTGAAAACGATGCGGAGCGCGGCACTTTCGATAAAGAAAATATTCCTGCCGACATGATGGGCATGGACATCGGTCCTAAGACCGTAGAACTCTACAAAAAGGCAATCGCAGAGGCGAAGACCATCGTCTGGAACGGACCTATGGGTGTGTTCGAAATGGAGAACTTCGCAGCAGGCACAAAGGCTGTTGCTGAGGCTATGGCTGCTTCGAGTGCCACAACGGTAATCGGTGGCGGCGACTCCGCTGCGGCTGTTGAGCAGTTTGGACTTAAGGACAAGATGACCCACATATCCACAGGCGGCGGCGCATCCCTGGAATTCCTCGAGGGCAAGGTGCTTCCGGGCATAGCTTGCATCGAAGATAAATAAAAACAAACAGGAGGATAGTGTTATGATAAAAGTTGCAATTAACGGATTCGGAAGAATCGGCAGACTCGCATTCCGCCGTATGTTCGAAGACAAGAAAAGCTTTCAGATTGTTGCAATCAACGACCTGACAGAGCCACGCATGCTGGCGCATCTCTTAAAGCACGACAGCGTGCAGGGCGGCTACCACGGCCATGAGGTTCTCTGGGACGAAGATTCCATAACCGTTGACGGTGTTGACATTCCGGTTTATGCAGAGCCGGATGCGAGCAAGCTCCCTTGGGGCAAGCTCGGAATCGATGTAGTTCTCGAGTGCACGGGCTTTTACACAAGCAAGGCAAAGTCGCAGGCTCACCTTGATGCCGGCGCAAAGAAGGTCCTCATTTCCGCACCTGCGGGCAATGACCTTCCGACCATCGTTTACGGTGTAAACCACGAAAAGCTGACAGCTGCGGATACCATCGTTTCGGGTGCTTCCTGCACAACAAACTGCCTCGCTCCTATGGCAAAGGTCCTCAACAATTACAGAGAGCTTCGTACCGGATTCATGACTACTATCCATGCATATACGGGCGACCAGATGATTCTCGACGGACCGCACAGAAAGGGCGACCTCCGCAGAGCAAGAGCGGGCGCGATAAATATCGTCCCTAACTCAACAGGTGCTGCAAAGGCTATCGGCCTTGTAATCCCTGAGCTCGACGGAAAGCTGATCGGTTCGGCACAGAGAGTTCCGGTTGCAAGCGGTTCCATCACCATCCTTGATGCTACATTAAAGGATATGACAGATTCCGTATCCGTTGAGGGCATCAACGAGGCGATGAAGGCTGCTGCAAACGAGTCCTTCGGATATACCGAGGAAGAGCTTGTTTCAAGCGACATCATCGGTATGGAATACGGTTCACTCTTTGACGCGACTCAGACTCTCGCACAGCAGTGCGGTACTCATATCTACGAGGTAAGAATCGTAGCATGGTACGACAACGAAATGAGCTACACCGCACAGCTTATCAGAACATTAAAGCACATGGGTTCGCTGAAATAGGAGGCTAGTATGAGAAAACCTTTCATAGCCGGCAACTGGAAGATGTTCAAAACCACGGCTGAGGCAAAGGAATTTGCTAAGGAATTTTTAAAGCTCTACGAAAAGGACGACGTGCGCGTTGCAATCTGCGCACCTTTTACACAGCTTGCGGCACTCAAAGAGGCCTTTGAGGGCACGGGCATCGGTATCGGCGCGCAGAATATGCACTTTGCGGATAATGGCGCCTACACCGGCGAAATATCCGCTGACATGCTTGCAGAAATAGGCGTGAACTACTGCATCATCGGCCATTCCGAGAGACGTCAATATTTTGGCGAGACTGATGAAACCGTGAACAAAAAGCTTCATCAGGCCTTTGCGCATGACATAGTGCCGATTCTTTGCGTAGGCGAAACACTCGAACAGCGTGACGCAGGCAAGGAATACGATGTGGTGCGTGAGCAGCTTGTGAAAGACCTTGAGGGTCTTAATGAAATCCAGATGAGGCACATGACCATCGCTTACGAGCCGATTTGGGCAATAG
>JAEEGU010000198.1 GCA_016280485.1 Bacillota bacterium
GCGCCGGTTTTTGTGTGTTGACTTTGATTTGGGGTGAACTTATAATAGTTGTGTTATGGATAGATTTGATGATTTTTATGAAGAAACGGAGAAAGACGAAGAAAAGGAGAATATAGGGACCCGGCTAACGAAAAAGGCGAAAACCGTATTGTTGGCTGTGGGTCTTACGGTACTGCTTATCCTGGTGATAATTGCGGCATGCTTTATCGCTTACGGGGCAGGCGTTGCACCGGAGCCGGTAAACTATGTTATAGTCCAGATGGAGGAGAGCTTAAGCTCTGCCGGCATTCACGTGCCGTTCATAGGCACCACCGGAGGCGCGGTTACGGAGCCTGCGGTGCATGAGCCGATTACTACGCCTTACGTAAGGCCGGGTACCACCAGCGAAGGAGCGCTTGATGCCGACGGCAACCCTATAGGCATAAGCGGAGCTGCTGTGACGGGTAGCGCGGTTACGGAAGAGGCAATAAATGAGCCTGAACCGGAGCCGGAGCCGGAGCCACAGATTGTAGGCGATGCGTCGGGGCTGTACCCTGAAATGAAGGTCTCAAGGCCTGCAAAGCAGGTTTCAACGACAAATGTTGTGTATCTGACCTTTGACGATGGTCCGTGCTCTGTAACGGAGGATGTGCTTGATACATTAAAGGAGCACGATGTAAAGGCGACATTCTTCCTTGTCGGAAACCGTCTGACGGAGGCTACGCGTCCGATAGTGGATCGCATAGTAAACGAAGGTCATGCAATCGGTGTGCATACGACCAGTCACAAATACAAGCCTATTTATGCTTCGGTGGACGCTTATCTTGAGGACTTCCACACAACATACGAGCTCATTCACGATATGACGGGACAGTATCCTAAGATATTCAGATTCCCGGGCGGCAGCATAAATTCCTACAATGCGAACACGCATACCGCTATCATAAACGAGATGACAAAGCGCGGCTTTACATATTACGACTGGAACGTATCCGCAGGCGATGCGGCATCGAATCCGACGGAAGAGGGCATACTGATCAACGCCACACGCGGTGTGAAGTACTTTGGCGTGCAGAAGAACGTTATAGTTTTAATGCATGATACATCGAGTCTGACGGCATCGCAGCTTGGCGGAATTATCGAGACCTACGAGACCGCGGGATTCACATTCGATGCGCTTTCGCCGGGAATAAAGCCGATTATCTTTTAGAAACAGCGACTCAGGCATTTGCCTGAGCCGTTTTTTTGCATTTTGGGTTATCGGTAAAAGCGATAACCCGCTTTCGAAAAAACACAGTTTTAATGCAATTATTTGCCAAAAAGTGTTTACAATTCAGAAAACGGAAACTATAATTAAACTGTATTGTTTAGAAAAATTTTTCTTGGGAGGAATAGCAAAATGAAAAAGATTTCAATACTTCTCGTTTTAGTACTTGTATTCTCCGTATTCGCATTCGGTTGCGGCGGCGGAGAGGATCCTGCAGCTGCACCTGCAGCAGGCGGCATCAATGTTGAAGGCACAACAATTCACATTGGTGTATTCGAGCCAACTACCGGTGAAAACGGCGGCGGCGGAATGCAGGAAGTTCTCGGTGCTCGTTATGCTAACCAGCTCTACGGCACAGTAGACATCAACGGTACTACTTATGACATCGTACTCGACGAAGTTGACAACCAGTCCGACAAGGCTGCAGCAGTTACAGCTGCTAACCAGCTGATTTCCAAGGGCGTTGTTGCAGTTCTCGGTTCCTATGGTTCCGGCGTATCCATCGCTGCAGGCGAAACTTTCCTGAACGCTCAGGTTCCTGCTGTAGGATGCTCCTGCACAAACCCTCAGGTTACACTCGGTAACGACTTCTACTTCAGAGCTTGCTTCCTGGACCCATTCCAGGGCACAGTAATGGCTAACTACGCTATCACTGAAGGCTACACAACAGCAGCAGTTATTTCCCAGAACGGTGATGACTACTCCACAGGCCTTGCTACATACTTCAAGAATGCATTCGAAGAGCTCGGCGGCCAGGTTGTTGCAGACGTTACTTACCAGACAAACGAGTCTGACTTCAACGCACTGCTCACAAGCATCAAGGCAAAGAACCCTGACTGCATCTTCTGCCCATCCTCAATCGTAACTGCAACTCTTATCCTGCCTCAGATGACTGCTAACGGCATCACTGCACAGGTTCTCGCAGGCGATACTTGGGAAAACGCAGCAATCATTTCCGAGAACGCTGTAGGCGTAGCATTCTCCACATTCTTCGATGAAACTGACGAAACTAACGCAGTTGCTGCAGAGTTCGTTAACGGATTTAAGGAATACTTAAACTCCGATCCACAGAACATCACTTGGAACGCAAATACAGATACAGTAGCAGCAGTTTCCGCACTCGGTTATGATGCTTACATGGCAATCTACCACGCACTCGAGGCACTCGACGGTACTGATATCGAAACAGTTAACTCCGTTGCAATCAGAGACGCACTTGTTAATGTATCCTTCGACGGTGTTACAGGCGCAATCTCCTTCGACGAGAACGGCGATGCTGTAAAGGATACAGCATATATCAAGACTGTAACTGAGGATTCCCTCGCAACTCAGTCGTTCCAGTTCGTAAGAACTCAGTCTGTTGCAGATCTTTAATATATAAACCTGCGATAGCGGTACAAAAACCAAGAGTTAATTTTGCGGCGCAGGGTCCATGCCCTGCACCGCTATTTACGTTTAGGAGGCTACATCATATGACCAATTTCCTACAGTACGTGCTGGCGGGAATTTCGATTGGCAGTATCTATGCCCTGATAGCCATTGGCTATACGATGGTATACGGAATACTGCGTCTGATTAACTTTGCTCACGGCGATATTTTTATGATGGCTGCCTATTTCATGATTTTTGCCATGGTGGACTATATGATCCCATGGTATATTTCTTTGTTTATCATGATTATAGCAACCATAATTCTGGGCGTGCTTATCGAGAAAGTCGCGTATAAACCGCTCAGAACGGCACCGCGAATGTCAATTATGATATCCGCAATCGGTGTATCTTATCTTTTACAAAACCTGGCGACGTACTTGTTCTCGGCTCTGCCAAAGCAGTATCCGGCAGTTCCTGTGCTGAACAAGACCGTTCACTTCGGTGAAGCTTCAACTTCCCTTGTTACAATATTAACCCCGATCATCTGCGTCATTTGCGTATTCGGGCTTCTTGCTCTTGTAAAATACACAAAGGTCGGCATGGCTATGCGTGCGGTTTCAAAGGATTTTGAGACAGCTCAGCTGATGGGTATTCAAATCAACAATATTATTTCGCTGACATTCGTAATAGGCTGCGGACTCGCTGCGGTAGGTTCAATTCTCTACTTCACACCGAGACCATCCGTATTCCCGCTGGCCGGTTCGCTTCCGGGTCTTAAGTGTTTCGTTGCTGCCGTATTCGGTGGTATCGGATCAATTCCGGGCGCGGTTGTGGGCGGCTTTGTTGTCGGCATGTGCGAGACATTCATGAAGGCTGTCGGCCTTTCCGAATTCTCGGACGTATTCACATTCGTATTACTCGTAATCGTCCTGATGTTCAGACCTACAGGTCTGTTCGGCGAAAAGTTGGCAGAGAAGGTGTAAATTATGGAGAGACTAAATCAGAAAACAAAAACAACAGCCTCCATCATTGCATGCATTGCCCTTGTAGTTTTGCTTATTTTAAGTTATACTAATACAGGCACAACTTCGATGCTGCGTTCCGTATTACAGCTTGGTTCGATTTATGCTCTGGCAGCTGCCAGCATGAATCTCTTAAACGGCTTTACGGGGCTCTTTTCACTCGGGCATGCGGGCTTTATGGCAATAGGCGCTTATACTTATGCCGTGCTTACCATTCCGGTAAACAGAAAGGCAAACGTTTATTATCTTTACGGTGTGGCTGACGGCCTCGCAAACGTGGCTCTTCCAACATGGCTGGGCCTCATCATAGGCGGCATCGCGGCGGCACTTGTTGCGGCACTTATCGGTGCTGCGGTACTTCGCTTAAAGTCGGATTACTTCGCAATCGCAACTCTCGGCCTTGCCGAAATCGTGCGTATCTGCGTAGCAAGCTCACCTATGGCGAAAATCAC
>JAEEGU010000199.1 GCA_016280485.1 Bacillota bacterium
ATATATTTTCCTATCACTTCGTCAAATATTTTTGCAAAAAGACCTTGCTTTTGCCCATACTTTATATTAAAATAGTTGTGTGGCACATATGTCACCTTGGTCAAGTGGTCAAGACGCTAGCCTCTCACGCTGGAATCAGGGGTTCGACTCCCCTAGGTGATACCAAATAAAAAATACAGGGCCTTCAGGCTCTGTATTTTTTATTTTGCGTATTCAGCTAGGGGAGTCGAACCCGAAAGGGCTGGACAGTCCGGTGGACTGTTCAGGTCTGAGCACGGCTCTCGTGCGAAGACGGCAGACTTTCCGTAGGAAAGGCTGCGAACTCCCCTAGGTGATTTCCTATTTAAGGAGTCGAACCCGAAAGGGCTGCCGCGAACCCTCCCCTAGGTGATTCCTATTTTAGGGGAGTCTCTTTATGATGCTTCCCCTTCTCTATATACATCAGCCCGTCTGCCTCCTTGATCGCATCGCCAATCGGCAGCGTGCCACGATATATTCCGGCCGCAAGGCGCACGCTGATGCCGCTTGCCTCTTTCGATGCGGCAACCGCCCTTTCCATATCCTCAAGCCTGTGATTTAAATCCTCATCGCTCGGATATCCCCCGAGCACGATTACGAACTCGTCACCGCCCATACGCGCGGTAATTCCGTCGGAAAACTCCGCCTTCATTGCATCCGAAACCAGCTTCAGTATAACATCGCCCTTTTCATGCCCATACTTATCATTAATATTCTTGAAATAGTCTATATCAAGATAAAGCACGGTCTTTTGCCCCGGGAACCTGACCTCAGCCTCTTCATAGAGTCTGCGTCTGTTTAAGAGTCCCGTAAGCGCATCGGTCATCGCCATATTGCGCAGCCTGCTTTCATATTCTCTCTGCTGTGTCACATCCACTCCGATACCGGTGGTGCCGATAACGGTCCCCTTTGCTGTGCGCAGCGGCGACTTATAGGTTAGCATCGTTTTGATGCCATCCGGCGTATTCACCGGTTCCTCGAACACACAGGTTTTGCCTTCGCGCAAGGTCGTCTCTTCCGACTCCTGGCAGGCAAAGGCTTCATCCTCTGACACGTTCCAGATATAGGCGTGCTTTCTGCCCTCCACATCGTCCTTTGTCTTGGAAACGGCATGGCAGAAAGCTTCATTCACGTTGAAGTGAGCACCGTCCAGCGCCTTATACCAAACCAGCGCCGGCGAAGAATCCAGTGTGGTCTGCATCATGGCCCAGATCATGCGATAAAGATAAGTATTTACTATGCCCGAAATTGCCTGGCTGAGCTGCTGTACCAAAAACTCCGGCTCGCCGTCCGGTGAAACTATGGCACATATGCGGCCGCCTTCACTTAATGCCGCCCCTTCTGCAGCCTTGCTGCTTACGAGAACAGCGTGCACAAACTCAGCATCGCACTTCGAAACGGTGGCCTTTGCCGCACCCTCATCGCACACCGCAATTGCAATGCGGTTGTAGCCAAACTTCGCAGCGTCACCCGCAGGTGTCCCCTTGGCGCAAGCTATATGGGTGTCCGGCAAGGATACATTCGCTGCCGCTTTCTCTACCATTGCCGCCGAAAGCTTTTCCGTACATATTAATATTTCTACATTCAGTCTAAACATATTTGTCCTCGCTGTTTGTATATAAAATCAATAACTTTTACAAAAACCTCAGGTTCAGCCCACAGGACCGTCGTAATCGGCAGCCGGACTTATGTCGTCATAGTCATAGTCGCTGTAATCGGGATATTCAGGATACAGCGTCACCTCTGCCCATGTGCAGTCCTCAAACTCGGCCCTGTCTTCGTAGAACCAGCTGTTTGTCTCGTTGTCGCCGAATGTGCACTCAACAAACTTCAGGCTTGTGTTATCGTTGTATTCAAAATATCCGCCCCAGCCGGATCCTGTAAACTTGCATCTTTCAAAGTAATATTCCCCGAACGGCTCGTACACCTCGATGCTACTGTATTCACAGTCGCGGATTACGCTGTCGTAAACAAACAACTCACCGGTGCCTGCGCTGGTCCCGATGCCGTTCACGCCACAGCCGTAAAAATCCATATTCTTGAGAATAATGTTGTTGCATGTCTCAAAATCGATTACGTTGCCGCTGCAGTCACCTGTATCAGTGTGTCCCAGTGTCAGACCGTTCAATTCCACATTGTCACAGTCATAGAAATAGAGAACCGACGCATATCGAGGCTCCGTCACGATTTCTGTCTGTGCCGGATTGTCGGAGATGCCGGAAATCTTGATATTGTCTGCATCGGTTATATGAATCTCGACGCCGTCATAAACATTGTATAGCTTCACATAATCGTGCTCTTCGTTCCACTCGTCGCAATCTCTCACATTCGGATAATTGTCAAGGAATGTGCAGAGGTTGTACTTTCCGCGCTCAATTACAATTTCCGCACCCGGCTCAATCGCTGCAAGCAGAGCCTCCACGGAATCCACGTGCACAGCTTCCTGTACCTCAGGCTCCGGATTGTCTCCGCCACCGCTCGGTGCCGCACTGCCGCAGCCCGTAAAACCAAAGGCTCCGAACGCCAACATGAGTGCCAGCATCACAAACAAAACTTTCTTTCTGCTTTTCATTTCAAACTTCCGTCCTTTCCTTCATGTCATCCATTCTCTATTTCATCGGTGAGAGCGCAGATTTCGTCAATCAGCCCACCTATATATGCAATCGTGTCCTTAAGAGGCTTGTCGGTCGAAATGTCGATGCCCGCAAGCATAGCGAGCCCCTTCGGGTCAAGTGTACTGCCGGCGCGTAAGACCTTCTTCCAGTCCTCTGCTGCCGCGCTGCCTTCACGCTCGATGCGGCGTGCCACTTCTGTTGCCACTGTAAGCCCTGCGCTGTAGGTGTAAGAGTACAGCCCCATGTAGTAGTGCGGCTGGCGCATCCACGTCATCTCCGCACCCGGCACGATTTCTACCGCATCGCCCCAGAACTGTGTAAGCACATCGCGATAGATGGAGTCGAGCGCATCGGCATTCACCATACCGCCTTCGCCTACGATTCGATAAACCTCGCGCTGGTACGCAGCCTCCAAGAGATGCGTCACGAAGTTGTGATAGTACGTATTTGCAACCATGCATGCGAGAACCCAGCGGCGGAATCTCTTGTCGGTTGCGGTAGATGCCAGGTAGTTTGCCATCAGAAGCTCGTTCATGGTCGAAGGTGCCTCCACCATGTACCTTGAGACATCCGTGTCATACACAGACTGAGCCTCGCCGCAGGCCTTGAAATGTCCGGCATGTCCAAGCTCGTGCGCCAGAGTGAACACATCGCTCATCTTGTCGTTCCAGGACATCAGAATGAAGGAGCCGTGCCTGTATGGACTACAGCAAAAGCCGCCTGTGCACTTTCCTGCATTCTTTGCAAAGTCGACCCAGCGCTTATCAAAGGCTTCGCCTATCATCTTTAGATAGTCATCGCCCATAATTGCCAGTCCCTTTTCGATGTAGTCCCTTGCGCTCTCAATTGTAACGCTCGGATCGTACTTGGGATCCACGGTAATTTTCAAATCCGCATATGTCATTTTGGAAAGCCCGTGAATGTGCTGTAAGAGCTTTGCGTATTTTCTCATGTGCGGAGCAAGCTCCGTCATTATCAGGTCAATCTGGCGGTCGTACATCTCCCTTTCCACATGCTGGTCAAAGAGCAGGTAGTCGTAGACATTTGCAAAGCCCCTAAGACCGGCCTCTGCCTTTTGTCTCTGGACCTCACCGTTGTACATAGCCGCCGTTCCGTGGCGATACTTTGAAAGAGTCTCGCTGAATACGCGGAAGGCCTCGTGACGGATTTCCATATCAGGGCAGTATTCGTAATCATCCTCGAACATTGCGTAGCCGAAAGGGTATTTCTTGCCCTTTACGCAAAGCTGAGGGAACTCCATATCGCCAAACTTTATCTGATTGTAGCCGTTATACGGAAGCTCAAAGCTGCGGCTGAGAAGAGCCAGTGCCTTTTCCGTCTCAGGTCCGAGTTTGTGCGGCTTACCGCGCAAAATCTCAGCAAGTGCCAGCCTTGAGCGCTCGGTAAGCTTCATTGCTTCGCTTATCACTGCCTCAGGCTGCAGCTCAATCTGGCTGCTTACAAAGCTCATCCTGCTGTCGGTCTCGACTATCGCGTTTTGCACGCGATTTTGAACGTCCTGAGCCTCCGAATCGGTGTAATCCGTCGCTGACACAAG
>JAEEGU010000200.1 GCA_016280485.1 Bacillota bacterium
GCATTACCATGCCTGCGCCCGGAACGCCTGCCGTACCGATTGAAGCAAGTGTCGCTGTAAGAACGATTGTAACCATCTGTGAAAGTGTCAGGTCAATGCCAAAGCAGGATGCGATGAATACCGCGCATACGCCCTGGTAGATTGCCGTTCCGTCCATGTTGATGGTTGCGCCGAGAGGAAGTACGAAGGAAGTAACCTCTTTGTCTGCGCCCATTTTTTCACAGCCCTGCATGTTGATAGGGAGTGTGCCTACACTGGATGCACTCGAGAAAGCGAACATGAATGCAGGAAGCTGGCCCTTGAAGAATTCGATAGGGTTCATCTTTCCCAAAGTGCTGATGGTCAGCGAATATGTCAGGAACATGTGTACAAAGTAGCAGATATAGGCTGCAAGCAGTACCATTGCGAGCGAACCGAGAACTGCAGGACCGTTTGCCGCAGCTACCGGGCAGATCAGGCAGAAAACACCGATAGGTGAAATCTTTAGGATCAGATCCATGCACTTTACGAAAACGTCGTTAAACGAATTGATACCTCTGATTGCAGGGCCTGCCTTTTCGCCGATCAGGATGATTGCAAAGCCTATGATGAGCGCCATTACGATTACCTGAAGCATGGACGCGTTAGCCATCGGGCTGATGAAGTTCGATGGGAAGATGTTTACTATTGTGTCCATAAAGCTCGTCGGAGCAGCCGCTTCGTATTCGAGGCCGGAGGTTTCGAGCACAGGAAATGCACCTTTGAAAATGTTTGCACCGATGAGGCCGATTATGATTGCAACGGCCGTTGTGCACATATAATAGATGATGGTTTTAAGTCCGATTGAACCTACCTTTTTGATGTCGTGCATCGATATGATGCCGGACAGCATTGAGAAAAGAACAATAGGAACTACGATGAATTTGAGGAGATTAAGGAAAATCGTTCCCCAAGGCTTGATGTATGCGTTCGCGAAGTCCGCATAGTTTTGCATCAGCAAACCAACAACGATGCCCAGCGCGAGGGCGATGAAGATCTGCGCTGCAAGTGATAGCTTCTTTTTCTGCATGTCACAACCTCCTTTTAATTAATGGTTAAGAGATAAAATAAAGTAATATTGCGAATTGTTTAAAAACAACCACCTTTATTATAAACTACGGGTATAAAGTTTGGCAACCCCTTGACTTTCGGAAACAAAGGTGCTATCATCTGTAGTTAGACAAGGCTAACTAGCAATATGTACACGCCGCTCTGGTGCGGCTTTTTGAAAGACGGTCGGTTAGCGGATGCTAACTGAACAAAGGAGGTTTGAGAATGAAAAAAAGGAGTGTATTTTCCTGGGTGCTCGAGTTCGCCGGGCGAAAGCGGGCATATTTCGGAGGGAGCGTGGCGCTGGCAATGCTGGGCGTTGCGGCATCGTTTGTTCCTTATCTGATAATCGCAAAAATAGTGGAGCAGCTTCTGGCGGGGAATACCGACTGGGATTTCTACTTAAAGCAGGTGCTTCTCATGGGGCTTTTCTGGCTGATCAGAATGACGCTGCATTCGGTATCGACTTCGCTGTCGCACGTTGCGACTTTCACGGTCCTCGGCGGCATCAGAAAACAGCTTTGCGAAAAGCTGTCGCGGATTCCGCTCGGCTCGGTGCTTGACGACAACAGCGGTACTTACAAAAACATCATCGTGGAGCGTGTGGATTCAATGGAAACCACCCTGGCGCACATGGTGCCGGAGTTTACGGCGAACCTGCTGCTGCCGATAGTGATGTTTGCTTATCTGATTTCGATTGACTGGCGACTGGGGCTTGCAAACCTTGTCGGCGCAGGAATCGGCCTGATCTGCATGGCAATCATGTTTGCGCAGAGCAAGGGCGGGTTCGAGCTTTCTATCGAAAAAACGAAAAAACTGAACGACACCGCGGTCGAATATATTAACGGCATCGAGGTCATCAAAGCCTTTGGAAAGACGGGCAGCTCTTATGAGAAATTTGTCGTTGCCGCAAGAGAGGGCGCGGATGTCTTCATTAACTGGATGAGGAGATGCATCTGGGCGCAGTCCGGCACTATGTCGTTCCTGCCGGCAACCTTCCTCGGCGTGCTGCCTATCGGGCTACTGCTTGTGAGAAGCGGCTCACTCTCGCCGGTGGACTACATAACCGGCATTATCTTGTCGGCGGGGCTTATTACACCGCTGGTGGTTGCGTTCTCCTACACGGACGACCTCTTGAAGATGGGCGCCATTTTCGGAGAAGTGACGGAAATCCTCGAGCGCGACGATATGATAAGACCAAAAACAATGGGAGAGGAGCCGAAGGGCTCGGATATCGTGCTAAAGGATGTCAGATTCAGCTACAAGGACAAAGAGGTGCTGCACGGCATCAATATGGAGATAAAACAGGGTGAGGTTGCGGCGATAGTCGGGCCTTCGGGCTCGGGCAAGAGCACCGTTGCAAGACTCATAGATTCACTCTGGGATCCGGACTCCGGCATAATTACCTATGGCGGAGAGGACATCAAAAGGCTGCCACTTGACTATTACATGGGGCAGATTTCGTATGTTGCGCAGGACAATTACCTGTTCGACATGTCAGTAATGGAAAACATCAGACTCGGCAAGGCGGGAGCCACTGACGAGGAAGTCATAAATGCCGCAAAGGCGACGGGGTGCCACGAGTTCATTCTGGGTCTTGAGAATGGCTACGACACGATTGTCGGCGGTGCGGGCGGCCACCTTTCGGGCGGCGAGAGACAGAGAATCTGTATAGCGAGGGCGATGCTAAAGGATGCTCCTGTTGTAATCCTCGACGAGGCGACAGCATACACCGACCCTGAAAACGAAGCGCTCGTGCAGTCGAGCGTTGCAAAGCTTGTTAAGGGCAGGACGCTGATTGTAATCGCGCACAGACTTTCGACCATCGTGGATGCGGACAAGATTTTCGTAATAAACGACGGAAATGTTGTGGCGTCCGGCACGCAGGCAGAGCTCCTCGGCTCGTGCGAGCTTTACAAGAACATGTGGGAAGCACACAGCATGGCAAAGGACGAGGATTTCGAGGTAAAGGCAAGCTAGAAAGGGGGAGGAAAATGTTACTGTTGATAAAAAAGTTCTTTGGATTTTGCAGCCAAAAGAACAGAAACAAGCTATATAAATCGGTTGTCCTCGGTGTAATCGA
>JAEEGU010000201.1 GCA_016280485.1 Bacillota bacterium
CTGGAATGCTTCGAGGTACTTTTTCGGGAAAGCCACGTCAATCCACTTTAACATTCCGGAAGCGGAAATGTTACCGAATACCGTTGAAAGCATGCTTGGGAAGGATGCACCAACGTTCTTGATAGGGAATGCGAGCTGTACGATGTGAAGCGGTGGGATATCATCCTCCACTTTATCATTACCAAAGTCAGGAACCTCGTAAATCGATACAACCTTTGCACCGAAGTTCTTTTTCTTGTCAATGCTGTCGTTACCAACCTTGATCCATGTACCTGTAGTCTGCTCGTCGGCTACGGCCATTGCCAGCTTTTCAATGTTGCTGGTGTTCATGCGAACCTGATAGGTTCCGATTATATAATCCTCTGAAAATGCAACCTCAGGAAACGCGTGTCCGATGTTTACTTCGTCTAACTTTCTAATCATTATAATCCTCCTACATTTTTAATTGATTTACGATGTATTTTTTAATTACTGCGTATTTGCTATATTTTCTTTTATACAAGACTACTCGGTAAATCCCTTTGTCTGGTCCTTTTGCAGCTCCTTAAGGTAAGTATTTGCAACCTTGAAGGAGTTTTTATTATCCTTGTACAAAGCCTTGAATACCGGGAACAGCGTATCGTATACCTTTGCGTTTTCCGGATTAGGCTTTAAGGTACGCTCTACCTTTATGCAGTCCTTTATCGCCGCCATGCTCGGGATCTCACCGAATGCAACTCCGCAAAGTGCTGCCGCTCCGCCGGTTCCCACCTGGCGAGGCTCCTTTATGATTTCAACGGTCTTGTTCATCACATCCGCCAAAATCTGACCTACCGTAGTAGACATCGCGCTGCCGCCCACAAAGCGTACCGTGTCCGAAAGCTGCACCTTGTTGGCACTTGTTTCGTACAGCCAGCGCATGTGGTAGCAAACACCCTCAACCACAGCCTTAACAAGGTCGCTGCTGCGATTGTCTATATCCACATTAAAGAACACACCTCTGGCATTTTCGTCCTCAAACGGGCAACGGTTTCCGTGCATCCACGGCGAGAAGAGTATTCCGTTGCTGCCCGCAGGCACATCTTTTATCATGTCAATTAACTCTCCGAAGGTCTGAATCGGAGTAGCGGAAAGTCGTTCCTTGCCCCACTCTATGCACTTGCCCGCAGTCTCGCAGTCTGCGGCGTAGAGGTAGGTCGCCGGGTCTGAGCCTACGATTGCCGCAATCGAGTGGCTTACATCAACAACCATCTTGTCGGTGGTGGTGCAAACCCAGCCGCTTGTGCCGGAGCAGACACATACATCCCCCGGAAGGAGACATCCTGCGCCCACCTGGCAGAGCGAAACATCGCTTCCACCGGAGACAACAGCCGTGCCCGGATTAAGGCCAAGCTCAGCGGCAGGACCTTCCTGGATTCTGCCGACTATGTCGGTCGCTTCGCAAAGCTCCGGCAGGTGCTTCATGTCTATGTCAAACATCCTGCAAAGAGGCTTGCTCCAGTCGCGTGTCTTTGGATCGTAGATGAATGTCATATAGGCATCATCGCGGCTGGCCGCAACCTGTCCCGTCGCCCTGAAGGTAAGGTATTCCTTTGTGTCCAGCCATTTATACGTTTTTTCGAAAATCTCCGGCTCGTTGTCGCGAACCCAGAGATATCTGTAAATCGTGTCCTTTGTGCTTACAGGCGCTGCTGTGGTGATTTTCAGGCATTTTAGGAGCTTTCGCACATTCATACCCATCACCGAAACGCCACTTCCCATGTAGCGCTTGAACTGTTCGCTCGCACGGCAGTCCATTGTGTTCATTGCGGGGCGCAGTGCATTTCCGTCCTTGTCGACCATGACAAGAGTACAGAACTGCGAGCAAAACGATATTGCCTCGATTTCCTCCTTTGCAACACCGCTGTTTTGAATCAGCTTGTTTGTGGTACGGCACATTGCCGCCCACCAGTCATTAGGGTCTTGTTCAACGCCGTTGTTCGGAAGTGTTGTAAGCTTGTAGTGGTCCACTTCACTTGCAATCAAATCGATGCCGTCTTTGGAGACATTGTAAAGTGCCGCTTTAAAGCCCGTTGTTCCTACATCATAAGTGATTACCTTCATAGTACGTACCTCTGTTTTAATTACCCCTATATAAAATTATACTCAAGTCAAAGTTTATGTCAATGAATTTTGACAAAATTATCTTCTTTCTTCGACTTAAGTATAATTTTTTTCATAAATCACGCAAATAATTGTTGACTTTGAGTACAGTTATATGTATACTTTGGGCTATGGAAAAAGCATACGGAAAAAGAGAACAAAATAAAATTAACTGCAGAAACAGCATACTCAAGGCTTCGCGCCGCCTGTTCAAATCCTGTGGCTACGAGGATGCGATGATGGAGGATATCGCAGCAAAAGCAGGCGTTTCAAAGGCTACGGTTTACAACTACTTCCCTACAAAGGAAAGCCTTTTGATCGGTACGGCCAACGAAGTAATAGAGCATGTTGAAGAGATAAGACGCGCCGGCGCTCCGGAGGGCAAGGACAGCGAATACATGCTGCTTCACATCATCAAGGAGTTCACCGTTGCGAACATGAAGTATCCTGACCTCGCAAGGCGTATCACCTACCTCAATTCCTGCCCGACAAGCTCCATGTACCACACCGGAGACAAGATGATTGACATCATCCGCGCGCAGGTAAAGGAAGTCCAGGCCGACGGCATCTACCGCAGCGACATCGACACGGAGGACATAGTCATCTTCATCATGGGGCTTTACTACATCGTGCAGTACCACGCTCCTGAGACCGACGATTTCGAGAGCGAGGAGCTCGAGAAAAAGCTCGAAGATTATTTCCACAAAATCACTGCTCCGTTTCGAAATAATTGATGCAGAATTTACACTATATGACTAACAAGCGAGTAACCGCTCTGTTAGTCATATTTTTTTCGTCATTTTACGTTAAATAAAGCAAAATAGCGCAAATAATTGCTAATTTTAACCATTATCTGCACTATTTTTGTTTCTTTGTAATATTGTGAGACTATTTTTATGACTAATAGCAGAGTAACCGCTCTATTAGTCATAGACCTGTCATATTCTACTTTTTCAGCAGCACCTCGCCGGTGTGCGTGCCGGTGAATTTGCCGTTTTCCACGGCAGGCTCGCCGTTTACGTATACGTGGCAGATTCCAACAGGCTTTTCTGAAGGATTTTTGATATTAACGGACATCGCATTGAAA
>JAEEGU010000202.1 GCA_016280485.1 Bacillota bacterium
CCGCAGCGACATCGACACGGAGGACATAGTCATCTTCATCATGGGGCTTTACTACATCGTGCAGTACCACGCTCCTGAGACCGACGATTTCGAGAGCGAGGAGCTCGAGAAAAAGCTCGAGGATTATTTCCACAAAATCACTGCACCTTTTAGAAATAATGTAAAATAAAATATGACTAACAGAGCAATTACTCGCCTGTTAGTCATATTTTATTTTACTCTAGTTTTTCAGCAGCACCTCGCCGGTGTGCGTGCCGGTGAATTTGCCGTTTTCCACGGCAGGCTCGCCGTTTACGTATACGTGGCAGATTCCAACAGGCTTTTCTGAAGGATTTTTGATATTAACGGACATCGCATTGAAATCGATTACCGTAATATCAGCCGCATAACCTTCCTTTAAGTAACCGCGCTCCTTGATGCAGAATCTGTCCACGGTTTCACCCGTCATCTTGCGAACAACCTTTTCGACAGGGATGCCGTATTTCTTTGCGCGAACAAAGAAATACGGGAAGCACTGGAATGCTGAGCCGTTCTGAACTCCGGCCTCCTCTACCCATGCATCTGTCATAAATATGGATAAATCGTCTTCCATCAGGCGACGGATGTGCTCGTCGTTGTAATATTTATCGACATAGATACGACCCTGAGCCTTTGAAAGCTCAACAAGCTTTAAATACATATCCATATCGGACATTCCCTCTTCCTTTGCAATTTCGGAAATTATGCGACCTTCGTATTCCTTGTGGTCGTCCGAAATATATGCAACGGTGAAATCGCACCAGTCGAGTCCAAGCAGCTTTTTCGTTGCGAAAATCACTGCCTTGAGCTTTAAGATGGTGCTCTTCTTTTTGCGATCCTTTTCGGAAAGCGCGAGATACCAAGGCGGAAGTGCCAGCGTGATTACGGATGCACCGTAAGTCATGCTGTAGTTGTCATACGCGATTTTATATCCCTTTTCATTGTAATCGTGGAACTTTTTAAGCATAGGATCTATGCTCGGCCACGATGAAGTGCCCGTAAAGATTAAATGGCTGTATTCCATGCGGCATTTCGACTGCTCCATGATGTCGATTACCTCGTCGAGTGCCATTTCGATATGCGGCGGTGTCCCGAAAAGCGGATACCCGAGCGCCACCTTTGAGCAAGCGCGAGGGTGCACCGTCACGATGCCGTCGTACTTTGCGATTTCCTTTGCGAAGGCGTAGAGCTCCTCCTTCTCGGCATACATGCCCGGCTCGTACATAAAGCCAAACGATCCGCCGAAAGCGCCGCCCTCCATAGCTTCGTCCACAAGCTTCATTTCGCGATCTATCTGCTCCTTTGAAAGAGGCTTAGGATCATAGCCTGAGATGCTGCAGCGCACCGTGCCGTGTCCGATAAGCGGCACCAGATTCACATAGAGCCTGCCCTTCGCGCGCTCCTTGAACTCGGAAAAGCTCCCTGCCTTCACCGCGTGGAAGAGTCCACCGCCCACCTTGTCAATATAAGGCGAATCCGGCTCCACACCAAACGGCGAAAAGCTGCAGTTTCCGGTAATCTGAGTCGTGATGCCCTGCTCCAAAAAAGGTCTGTAGAACATTTCCGCATCATCCCGGTCATAGAAAAAGTCATTGTGTGAATGGGCGTCAATGAGTCCCGGGCAGATTTGCTTACCGGCGCAGTCAACTACCTTGTCGAAATTGCCCTCACCCTCCGGCACGCCGCCTTTTTCAACTCTTGATATCCTGCCGGCCTCTATAACCACATCGCCCACATATGGCGCTGCGCCCGTGCCGTCAACGATTTCGCCGCCCTTAAACAGTACCTTCATTTCGTCAGTCACCTCCGCACTTCTTAATTGCCACGCAATTAAAATCATTTTTTCTCTACTTAGATACTACCAAACTTTTGACTCGGGTACAACTATTTTACCAAAATCCATTGTAAAAAATGTCAAAGAGTGCTATACTTTGTTAAAACTTAGAACTGAGTTTAATAAAATCGGCACAAACTTGTAACACAATATTGTACCTTTAGGAGGGAATAGCAGCATGGAACAGAAATACGATCCCTTATTCACACCTTGGAAAATAGGCAATGTGGAAATCAAAAACCGCATAGTAATGTGCTCCATGGGCGGCACTTCCATCTTTGGCTGGATGGAGCCGAACCATTTCGACAAGGAAGCGGCAAACTTTCTTTTAGAGCGCGCTCAGAACAACGTAGGCCTCATACTGCCGGGCATCGCCCCTATCCGCGACCCGTTCGGCGGCCGCTGGCTCTACCAGAACAAGGGCAAGTTCAAAGAGTTAAAGGAATACATGAAGGAGTTCCACAAGACCGGCTGCAAGCTCTTCATCCAGCTCGCCGCAGGCTTTGGCCGGGCCATGGCCATGAACGACCTCATGGCAAAGATGATCACAAACAAGGCCTTCGGCTTTGTCTGCAAGCCGATATTCAACATGGACTACATCACAGCTTCAGCGTCACGCACGCCAAACCGCTGGGCCGACGGCGTATATTCCCGCCCGTTCACGAAGGCCGAGATTGACCAAATCGTCAAGGCTTTCGCCCGCACCGCAAGGCTGTGCATGGAAGCCGGGGTCGACGGAGTGGAAGTCCACGCCGTGCACGAGGGCTACATGCTTGACCAGTTCACGCTTAAATATACAAACCAGAGAACGGACGAATACGGCGGATCGTTCGAAAACCGTTATCGCTTCCCGGTAGAAATCGTGCAGGCGATCAAAAAGGAATGCGGCGAGGATTTTCCTGTTTCGCTCAGGTACTCCGTTCTTTCAAAAACAAAGGGCTTCCGCATGGGCGCCGTACCGGGAGAAACCGATTATGCCGAGGTCGGCCGCGACATGGAGGAATCCGAGCGCGCCGCAAAGTATTTGCAGGATGCCGGCTACGATATGTTAAACTGCGACAACGGTACATACGATGCATGGTACTGGTCTCACCCACCTCAGTACATGCCTGAGAACTGCAACCTCGATGATGTTTCGCACATAAAGAAATTCGTTGATATCCCTGTTGTCTGCGCAGGCAGAATGAACCCGGAGGTCGGCGCTGAGGCCGTAAAGGAAGGTAGGATTGATGCGGTTGCAATAGCCCGTCAGTTCCTCGTAGATCCTGAGTGGGTTACAAAGCTCATCGACGAAAGAGTCGAGGATATCAAGCCTTGCATCAGCTGCCACAATGCATGCTTTAACATGGCAAAATACGAGGGCTCCGCAAACGACCAGGATTTAAATGACGCGCTCCACATGGCACGCTGCGCATTAAATCCTCGCACTATGCAGACCACAAAATATAAAATTGTAAAGACTGCAAGTCCTAAAAAAGTCGCAATCATCGGCGGCGGAATCGGCGGTATGGAGGCAGCGCTTGTATTAAAGGCACGCGGCCACAAACCGACAATCTACGAAAAGACAGACATACTCGGCGGCGTATTCATTCAGGCGGCAGCCCCTATCTACAAGGAAAAGGACAAGGCTCTGATTGAATGGTACAGAAGAGAAATCTCAAAGCAGGGAATAAAGGTTGAGTTTAACTGCGAAATCAAGCCTGCCGATGCAACTCCTCAAAAGCTTGATGCGGACGAGGTAATCATTGCAACGGGCTCGAAATACAAAAAGCTGCCTGTGCA
>JAEEGU010000203.1 GCA_016280485.1 Bacillota bacterium
CATCTACATCGCGGACACCGCCCTTCGTGGCAAGGGCTACGGCAAGCAAGCGGCTCTGGCTGTGATGAAGTATTGCTTCGAGGATCTGCAGATGCAGCGGCTATACCTGGACTATTACACAGGAAACCCGGCGGAACATCTATATCGTTCTCTGGGCTTCACCTATGAAGGCCTTCTCAGACAAAATTGCCGCAAAAACGGCATCCTTTACGACGTGAATCTCATGTCTATGCTGCGAGATGAATACGAAGCGCAGTATGGAAACAAAGGGGATAGAGGTTAAGTATGATAATTGAAGTAAATGAAAAAGAAGCAGGTAAAAGCCTGCTTCTCTTTTTATGCAACCGACTGTGTAGGTCCGTCTATCTCGGTTGCTTTATTTCGTTTTAGATGCGTAGGTCGATTTCTTGCATCATCTTGCCCTGACCGTTTTCCATCAGAACAAGTCCGCTCTTTTGCAGCTTGCCGGCACGTTCGCCACTGTCGTAGATATTCATCTCCGTGTTTACCGAGCCGAGGAAGATAGCGCCTACACCCTTCTCCTTGAGAGCCACGAGTTGCTTCTCGCCGCGGCTGTCTGCGCACCAAACCTTGAGCTTGCCAAAAATAGCATCTGCCTCATCAATCCAACCATTGCCATCCTCGTCGTACTTTGAAAGCTCAGCAAAGCCGCTTCCGAGAGTTGGTCCGAAGAGTTCACTTCCGTCATCGATTTCGCCGTTTTCATTCTTGTCGAGTGCGAGGAATCCGCTTCCCGGTTTCAGCATCTTGATATTATCAAGTATGCCGTCAACATCAAGATCAAAGGACATAGTATTGTCCTCGAACTTTGGCATTTCGCCCGAAAAGTTGATTACAAGCGGGTCAACCAGCCTTTGTTCAATTTCGCTTACGATAGTAGCGCTGGAAACGAAGCTCTGGCTAAAGGAGAAATTGAGCTCCAAGCTGATGCTTTGGCCATCGCCTGTTTCCACAGTACCTTTCGCTGCGAACGAAAAGCTGCTTTCCTGAACGGTTTCGGTCGAGAAGGTTGTCCTAACTGTGTTTGCCATTGCCCTGTTTCCGCCGAAAATACCGTGCCCGCTGCTGTCATAGCCGGTAGGAGTCGCTTCGCTTTGGCGAAACTTATGACTGTTCCCGGTCAGTCTGCCGAGCAGCTGTTCGAGAACGAGCATCCTGATGCGGTCCCGGCTCATCAGGGTGTCATAGCCTCCAAGCGCGTTTGACTTGTGTACCATCTGTGGTTGTGCTTGTTCAATTATAATGTTTCTTTTTTCTTCGCCTTCAGGGATAGGATTTTCGCTCCCTTCGTAGTCGTCTCCCCTAATCCGCGTGATAACACGCTCTTGTGCACGCGGTGCGGACAAATCTACCATCTTCCGGTTAATTATTTCCTGCGAGTGGTAGGTGTTGACCACGGTGGCTGAAAAACTGCTTCCCTGCAGTGCGAGGTTTGAATTAACAATCCTCATTTCATCGCCTCCTTGCGTAAAACATAGACCTACAATTATAGTATCGACAGAGTATATAATAAACTTTAGGGGTCTGTAAGAATTCTTTGAAAATGATTGAAAACACTTGCTAAATTAGGTTATACTGATGTTGGCTTTACTGCTCTTGAAAGGAGATCAAATGAAGGCGGCAAGGAATAAAACAATTGATATATCTGTTTCAGAGGGAGCAAAGTATCTGAAGCGATGTGTGGAAATAAAAAAGGATGCTGCAGAGGTTCTGTCTCCTGAGGAAGTTTTGGACAAAACTTTTCTGGGCGACACCTTAGAGGTTCTTTCGCACTTTCCACAAAACTTTGTCGACCTTTTGATTGTCGATCCGCCATATAACATGGACAAGGATTTCCACGGCAAAAGATTCAAAAAAACCACAGAGGAAGACTATGCCGCTTACACGGAGGAGTGGGTTCGCGCGGTGCTGCCCACATTAAAGGAAAACGCGAGCATCTATGTCTGCTGCGACTGGTATTCGAGCCTTGCAATCGGAACGGTGCTGAAAAAGTATTTCCACGTACAGAATCGGATAACCTGGCAGCGCGAAAAGGGCAGAGGCAGCGAATCCAACTGGAAAAACGGCATGGAAGACATCTGGTTTGTGACAAACTCAAAGCAGTATACCTTTAATATCGAAGATGTAAAAATCCGCAGAAGGGTGCTGGCTCCGTACAGAGAGGGTGGCAAGCCGAAGGACTGGGAAGAGACAAAGGACGGCAGGTTCAGAAACACCTACCCTTCAAACTTCTGGGACGACATTTCCGTTCCATACTGGTCGATGCCCGAAAACACGGCCCACCCTACACAAAAGCCGGAGAAGCTGCTCGCAAAGCTTATACTTGCAAGCTCCAATCCGGGGGACGTTGTGCTCGATCCATTCCTTGGCTCGGGCTCCACTTCCGTTACCGCAAAGAAGCTCCACCGCCACTACGTGGGGATAGAGCAAAACCCGCAGTACTGCGTCTGGGCGGAAAAGCGCCTCGAGATGGCGGAAAGTGAGCCTTCCATCCAGGGCTACGAGGATGGCGTGTTCTGGGCACGCAACGCAAAGAAGATAAAGTGAAGAACTTTTATTTCGCCGGTCGTTATGTTATAATGATTGCGATGCGCGTCTGTAGCTCAGTTGGATAGAGTGTTCGCCTCCGAAGCGAAAGGTCGTGGGTTCGAGCCCCATCGGACGCACCAAAAATCCCTCTTGCCATAATTGCAAGAGGGGTTTTTCTCTATTAAAGAGTTTCTAATTCGTGCTGTATATCACGGCCGCCATACATAACCCTTACTATGTAAACAGTTTTTTCGCTCTCATTTGGAAGATAAAAAACAATAAAATTGTCGACCGGAACGAA
>JAEEGU010000204.1 GCA_016280485.1 Bacillota bacterium
CTCGCCGTTGGCATCCTTAACAGGTGCAGCGATGGTGCATACCATAATACCGAAGGATGAATCGAGGAACGGAGCGGTAAATACTGTTTCACCGGTCTCCTTTGGAGCCTTGAGCCAGTAACGGGTGGTTGTGTCGAGACCTGGATAATCTATGGTCATAATTTCGCCGTTAGACGAACCGATATCTCTTGCAAACCAGTCGCCCATATATATTTCGATAAGTGTGCTGTCGTGAGTGCTCCATGCAGAATTCAGCTGCTTATGAACTGTAGGCCACATAGGGCTTTCTCCGTAAGGCATAGGATTTGTCTGCATGCTTTTCATAAAGTTAATGATAACAGGGTCTGCCGCAACTTGTTCGGCGATAACTCTGTGCTCATTAAAAAAGTCTTCGATTTCCCAAGCCAATGTGTCGGCTGTGAGCTGGATCTTTTCGTTTGAGGACTGATTTACGTTGTGGCGCAGAATCAATCCCAACCCGACCAGAGCTACAATAAAAATTATTGCAGTGATAATCGCGGTTTTCGTTACTAGTTTGGTAGCCAATCCTTTCTTCATTGTCATTTCCTCCAAAATCACTTTCCAATAGATGTATAAAAAAATAAATAATATAACTGTGTCGGTATACGCCAACAGTAATATTATATTTCTCAAAGTGTCACATTAGTGCAATAAAAATGGAAAGAAATGAGAAAAAGGGCCGGCAAATGCCGACCCTTTTTCTCCCGATATGGGAGGTGCTATTAATATTTGTCGTTTGGATCAAAGTCCAGTGATATGTTAAGTTCAGGAGCATTCTCGCGAGCCGGTGCTGCCTTTGCGGCAGGGGCAGGGGATGTGCCGCCTGTGAGTCTCTTTGGCTCTGCAACGGTGCTGTTGCTGATCTTGAACTGTGCAACGAGCTTCTTTAACATATCTGCCTGACCGTAGAGCTCTTCGGACGAAGCCGCAGATTCTTCGGATGTAGCAGAGTTGGACTGAATAACGATGGATACTTCTTCGATACCCTTGTTGACTTCGTTGATGCCCGCAGCCTGTTCCTGTGAAGCTCCCGCGATGCCTGCAACAAGTTCCGAAGCCTTGCCGATACCTTCAACGATTTCAGCGAGAGCCTCTGCGGTTTCGTTTGCGATCTTGGTACCTGCATTAACCTTTGCAACGGAGCCTTCGATGAGAGCTGTTGTCTCGGAAGCGGCCTCTGCGGATTTAGCAGCGAGGCTTCTTACTTCGTCAGCTACAACTGCGAAGCCCTTGCCGTGTACGCCCGCTCTTGCGGCCTCTACAGCGGCATTCAGAGCCAGGATATTGGTCTGGAATGCGATATCGTCGATAACCTTGATAATCTTTGAAATGTTTGCGGAGGATTCGTTGATCTCGTCCATGGAAACAAGCATTTCCTTCATCTGGTTGTCGCCGCGTTCTGCGCTGCTCTTTACATTGTTTGCAAGAGTTGAAGCTTCCTTTGCGTCGGACGCATTGTGCTGAGTCTGCTCTGCAATTTTGCCGACTGTGGAGGTAAGCTCCTGAACAGCGGCGGCCTGCTTTGTGGAGCCGTTTGCGAGAGTCTGTGCAGCTTCTGAGAGCTGTCTTGAACCGTTCGCAACCTGTGCCGCAGATTCTGTGAGGTTTGTCATTACGCTGCGGAGCTTGTCGACGATTGTGCGAAGTGCTTCGCCGATTGCTTCGTAGTCTCCGATGTATCTGGAGTTGTCGATCTGAACTGTGAGGTCGCCGTCAGCCATGGCGGTGAGGGTATTCGAAATGTCCGAAATTACTCCGCGCAGCTGGGTGATGGTTGTGTTCATGGCGTTCTTTGACTGAGCATGTCCGCCCTTGTAGTTGCCCTCTACCATGTGGCCGAGGTCGCCGTTTGCAACGCGCTCGAGGACTTCCATAACCTCGTTTGTAGGATTGAGGAGAGCATCGACAGTGGCGTTGATTCCTCTTGCCACATCACCGTATTCACCGGCATGTGCGCTCTCGTTGATTCTCTTTTCGAGGTCACCCGCAACAGCGGCATTTGCCATGTCCATAACATCTTCAACGATGTGCTGTACGGAGCCGGTCATCTGCTTGATGCTTGTATCGATTGCGTCGAACTGTTCCGCAACGGCCTTTTGGTATTCGTCCGGAACCATAGTGTTTTCTGTGAGCTCGAAATTACCCTGAGCAATATTTTCGAGGTTGCCCTTTAATCTTTCAACAGCCGCATCGGAGTAAGCGTTTGCTCTCGATACTTCTGTGATATCCTGGAATACGGAAATGAATCCGCGGTCGCCGCCTTCTTCGTCAACGAGCGGCTGAGTGATTCTGAGGAATTCCTTGCCGTCTAAATCGTATTTAACCTGCGGCTTGCCGGCCTGGAGTTCAGTAACACCGGAGAAGTCCTTACCATCGAGAACGGCAGGCTTGCCTTCCATCTGGGATGGCTTTTCGAAGAGACCTCGGTCGATGAAGTGATTTGCGAGAGGGTAGTTAACGAATGTCCAGTTGCCGTTGTGGTCGATAGCCTGCATTCTTACAGGAATACCGTCGAGCATTGTCTCGTACCAAAGCTTCTTGTCGTTCATGAGCTCGAGAGTATTGTTGATACCTTCCATAGCTGTCTTGAACTGACCGCCGTACTTGGAAACATCCGCTCTTACGGTGTAGTCCTCGTTCTTTGCGGCCTCTGCCAGCTTTTGAGTATCCTCTACGAGAGTCTTGATATTGTTAACAGCACCCTGAAGCGCATTCATGATGTCTGCGTAGTCGCCCTGAGAATTGTTGGTGATTTCAGGAACTTCGCCGCGACCGAGTGCGGTAGATACGTCTGCTACAACGTTGATTTCCGTCATAACGGCTTCCATTGTGGCATTAAAGCCCTCGACGATACGCTGGTATCCGCCGACGAACTTGGAAGCGTCTCCGCGGTATGAAGTGTTTCCGAGGATTGCGTTCTGAGTCATATCCTCTGTCTCCGTAACGAGAGCGCTGAGTGTTGCAACCATTCCCTTGAGGGCGATGTTGAGCTCGTCTTCGTCACTGCGAGGCTTGATTTCTATATCTGTATTTCCGGCCGCTACCTGGTTAAGTACGGCTGTCTGTTCATTGTTTGCGTCAATTAAGGATGCGAATGAGTTTACGAGCACATCCACTTCATCCTTTTCGTTTTCACGGCGCTGAATGTTGCCCGGCTTTTTACCGAGTGCAAGTGCCGATGCCTGCTCTGCAACTACGCTGACAGGGGCGATAGCCTTTCTGGTCGAGAGAAGCAGTGAGATAAGGATTACGATGAGAGCGAAGAGCAGGATAGCTGCTTGCAGCAGAATTGTTGTTGTTGCAGCTGCATAAGCCTCGCTCTGTGGGAGTGCCACGATTGCGGTCCAGCCGATCTTATCGAGAACCTTTGTGGTCGCTACCATTTTGTCGCCGTTCTGGTCTGTGAACTTGAAGATTTCGCCGTCTGTAGGATTAAGTACTGCGTCTACCAAAGTCTCGTCGAAATCGAATGTGGTAATGTTGAAGTTGTCACCGTTGTCGTCAAGACCCATATATGCTTCGTCAGGGTGATAGAATACGGTACCGTCATTAAGATATACCATTGTGTATCCGTGTTCGCCGACCTTTGAGCTTGCGAGCTTGTCGCGAACGTCATTCAGGTAAAAGTCTACGCATACGGAACCGAGATGTTCGCCACCGGCATTGACAGGGGAGGCAATTGTACATACAACATTTCCTGTCTGGCTGTCAACATAAGGTGCGGTGAATACTGTAGCACCGGTTTCCTTTGGACCTGTCATCCAGTAACGTGTCATGACATCCATACCCGGATAGTCAACCTGCATCGTTTCACCTGTGGATGAACCGATGTCGTTTACATACCAGCTGGATACATATATTTCTACCGAAGTGTCGGCATGCATCTGATATGCGCCTTCAAGCTGTGCGTGAAGGGTAGGCCACAGCGGGCTGTCAGCTATAAAATATCTGTTGACCTTTTCGTCCTGCATGAAATTGATGATTACAGGATCGAGTGCGCACTGCTCTGTCATTGCAGCGTGCAGATCAAAGAATTCTTCGGTTTCCTGCGCAATTCTGTCTGCGGTAACGGAAAGGGTCTCGTTTGAGCTCTTTTTTACCGATGATGAAAGCACCAGGCTCAGGATGAGCAGAGCCACCGCGAAGATGATGATTGTCAGGATACCGGTTTTCACAACCAGCTTTCTGGCCAGTCCTTTGCTTTTCATGGGATTTTGTCCTCCTCGTTAGTTAAATTTTTCTACCTATTACTATATACAACAACATACCATAATTCTCGCATAAATTCATGAATAAAGCAAGCATTATTTAGACGCTGAGACCAACTCTTCTGCGGATTTCAAGGTTGTTTCGGTGATATTTGTCCCGCCCAAAATTCTTGCAATCTCGTTTACTTTTTCATCGGCATCAAGCTTTGTTATCGTGGTCTTTGTAACACCGCCCTTTGTAGCCTTGTCGATGCGGTAATTTGTATGTCCGCAGGCCGCTATTTGCGGCAGGTGAGTGATGCAGATAATCTGGTGATTTTCTGCGATTTCTTTAAGCTTTTTGCCGACAACCGATGCGGCGATGCCGGATATTCCGGTATCTATTTCGTCAAAGATAAGGGTAGGGATTTCGTCATAGTCGGCTATAATCTTTTTGAATGCCAGCATGATACGGCTCATTTCACCGCCCGAAGCTATTTTATTGAGTGGCTTAAGCGGCTCGCCCGCATTTGTGCTTATCATAAACAAAACCGCATCCTTGCCGTTTTCCGTAAAATCAGGCAGGGCCTTAAACTCTATTTCAAGCTCGGAATTATTGAAGTTCAAATCCTTTAGCTGCTCAATGATGCGCTTTTTAAGCTCCGCGGCCGAATCGTGGCGTAGCTTTGAAAGTCTTTCGGTTGCAAGATTAAGCTGCGCCGTAATCATTTCAAGCTGGTTTTCAAGCTCTGAGCGCAGGTGATCCGAATTCTCAACATCCTTAAGCTCTGTCTCTATGGTTTCGGCAAAGTTTAAAACCGCCTCAATGCTGCCCGGTGTGATGCCGCCATCTAAAAACTCGTTTCCGTACTTGCGCTTTAAGTTCTGAATGAGGTCATAGCGCTCTATACATTCATCGAGTTCTTCCTGTGAAAATACCATATCATCGCGCTCGGAACGAATCTCGTGTGCAATGTCATCGAGCTCGTAGCAGAGAGAGGATATGCGCTCCGACAAATCGGATATGGAGGCTTTGTATGAACCGATGGCCTCGATATCCCTTGAAATATTCTCGAGCATGTCAATTGCCGAAGGCTCGCCGTCGTATATCGTCTCATAGGCACCCGACAGAATCCGGTGCAGCTTTTCACTGTTTTGGAGCAGGGTGATCCTTTCGGAAAGCTCGGCATCCTCGCCCGGCGTCAGCTTTGCCGCGCGGATTTCCTCGAGCTGGAACTTCATGAAATCGCGCTTTTTGTCTGCGTCGGCTGCATTTTGCATGAGGCGCTTTAAGCTCGCATTTGTCTTTACATAGCCGTCGTACAGCTTGCCGACTGTCTCGAGCACTGGTGAAATCTCGTCCGCATGGTAGAGGTCGATGAGGTGCACGTGGTAGTCGGGATTTAAGAGTGACTGGTGGTCGTACTGGCCGTGTATGTCGGCGAGGCGCCTGCAGTAGGTACCAAGCTCCGCCAGAGTCACAACGCTGCCGTTTAGCTTACACAGGTTCTTGCCGGAAGAGCTGACCTCGCGTGCGATGACTATCTCTTCGCCGTCAAGCTCGCCCGCAATTTCTACGGTGGCCTTGTCAGCGCCCGTGCGGATGAAGCTGCCGTCGGCTCTTGCGCCGAGTGCCAGGCTGATTGCTTCGATCACGATGGATTTGCCCGAGCCGGTTTCACCGGTAATAATGTTCAGGCCTTTCTCAAACTCGACCGCGCAGTTTTCGATGATTGCAAAGTTTTTAATGTTGATGTACGAAATCATATCTACCTCTGAATATTGCAAATGCTATAAATAAATGTTTATAAATTTCAAAAAGACCGGACAAGCCGGCCTCTGTTTTAATCTAATTCGATGTCATTGTGTCGTTCAATCTGCGCACGAGTCCCTCAACATTTGCAGGGTCATCAACGAGAATGAAGATTGTGTTGTCGCCGGCAATCGTGCCCACGGTATGCTTTAAATTTATGTTGTCAATTGCCTCCGCTGCGGCATTTGCGCAACCGGAGAGGGTCTTTACAACGATGATATTACCGGCATAGTCGACCGAACGAACGGTCCCTTTAAAAATCTGAATAAAACGGTTTGTAACAGGCATATCCTGACCGGCACTTACCGCATATTTATAGCGGCCTTCGGGAGTGAGGGTCTTTACGAGCTGAAGCTCTCTGATATCTCTGCTGATGGTCGCCTGGGTTACGTCAAAGCCGCTTTCCTTTAACATTTGTGCGAGCTTTTCTTGCGTTTCGATTTCGTTGTTTGTTATGATATCCAGAATTTTGTTCTGACGTGAATATCTCATTGATTTCTCCTTTATTAAATACACTCAAACAGCGCCGTACAACCGATAGGCGCATAAACACCTAACACACAATGAAATTATACCATTTATGCATAAAAATAATCAAGTATTTTCTGATTTTTCTACACATACTTTACAAACATATGTTTGTGTTGTATAATTGTCGTTGGGAGGAATGCCATGCGAATTTTGGGAATAGACCCCGGCTATGCCATAATGGGGTGGGGAATCGTCGACATGCAGGGAAATCACTTTACGCCCGTCGCTTACGACTCCATCACGACCTCAAAGGACATGCAGCCGGTCGACAGACTTAAGTGCATATATAACGAACTAATGGGCATCATCGCCGAATACTCGCCGGAGGTGGCGAGCATTGAAGAACTCTTCTTCAACACTAACACCACCACCGCCATAATGGTCGCCGAAGCGAGAGGCGTTGCGATGCTGGCATGCGTAAATTCCGGGGTGGAGGTTTACGAATACACACCCCTCCAGATAAAGCAGGCCCTCACAGGCCACGGCAGGGCCGAAAAAAAGCAAATGCAGGAAATGGTCAGGATGTTTTTAAATCTCGAAAAGGTGCCAAAGCCGGACGACACGGCGGATGCTTTGGCAGCGGCGATATGCCACGGTCACAGCGGTACATACCTTAACAGAATGCAGAAAATCAGAAAGGGAATATAGATGATACATTATTTAAAGGGACAATATGCCATGCAGACCGAAAACGGTGTGGTCATTGATGTGGGTGGCATCGGATACGAGGTTAGCGTCCCTGCGAGCTCGCCGATCTACGCGGCGGCAGAGGGGCAAAGCGTGATGCTTTACACTTACATGGCTGTGCGAGAGGACGATGTCAGTCTCTACGGCTTTTCGGATGTCGAGGGGCTCAGGCTCTTTAAGCAGCTTCTCAGCGTGAGCGGCATAGGCGCAAAGGGTGCGATGGCGATACTTTCGGCGATGTCTGTTGACGACTGCCGCCGTGCAATCGCGTTCGAGGATGCGGATATGCTCACACGTGCAAACGGCATAGGCAAAAAGACCGCACAGCGCGTTGTGCTCGAGCTAAAGGACAAAGTAAATGCTCCGCTTTCCGGTGTGCCGGATTCTCTTTCGGGCGGCGCGGATGCTGTAGCAGGCCCGGGCGGCGATGCAAGAGGCGAGGCTCTTTCGGCGCTTACAGCGCTTGGCTATTCGAGGAGCGAGGCACTTTCGGCACTTGCGGCGGTTACGGATACGGATTTAACCTCCGAGGAATACATAAAAAAGGCATTAAAGCAACTGTTTTAGGAGTTTATAGATGGCAGAAAGATTTACGGATACACATCTTAATATGGCAGACGGCGATACAGAGGTAACGCTCCGCCCGCAGACCCTTAGTGAATACATAGGTCAAAAGGATGTCACCGACAACCTAAAGATTTATATCGAGGCGGCAAAGGCGAGGAGAGACCCTCTGGACCACGTGCTCTTTTACGGTCCTCCGGGCCTCGGAAAGACCACGCTTGCGGGCATTATCGCAAACGAGCTCGGAGTTGACATCAGGATTACCTCGGGGCCCGCAATCGGCAGAGCCGGCGATCTGGCGGCAATTCTCACAAACCTAAACGAAAACGACGTGCTCTTTATAGATGAAATCCACAGGCTTAATCGTTCCGTGGAAGAGGTTCTGTACTCTGCGATGGAGGATTATGCGATTGATATCATTATCGGAAAAGGGCCTGCGGCACGCTCAATACGTCTGGACCTTGCAAAGTTCACTCTGATAGGGGCCACTACCCGTGCGGGCAGCCTTTCGGCGCCACTGCGCGATCGTTTCGGTGTGCTTTCAAAGTTCGAGCTTTACACCACATCTGAGCTTGAAACCATACTTCGCCGCACGGCAAAGATACTCAATGTCGAAATTGACGAGGAATCGTTAAAGGAAATGGCAAAGCGCTCCCGCGGGACACCTCGTGTGGCGAACAGATTCCTAAAGCGCGTGCGCGACTTTGCACAGGTAAAGGGCAGCGGCAAAATCGACATAAATATTACGAATATGGCGCTTGAGGCCATGGGAGTCGATTCGCTGGGACTTGAGCATTTAGACCGCGAGGTGCTGCGCACCATTATAAACCGCTTCGGCGGCGGTCCTGTGGGAATCGATACGATTGCGGCATCAATCGGTGAGGAAAGAATAACAATCGAGGATGCGCACGAGCCTTATCTGATTCAGGCGGGGCTCTTAAACCGCACGCAAAAGGGCAGAGTGGCATCGGAGCTTGCGTATAAACACCTTGGCATTGCACTTCCGGACGGATCGATTGCGCAGGAAACCTTTTTGTGATATAGTGTTTCTATGATTTTAAATTGCAGGGCAAATAACCAATTTAAACGTTCTGTTTTCATGCTTTTTGCTTCACTTGTGTGCATTGCGGTGCTTCTTGCATCCTGCGTGCAGCCTGTGTTTGCGGAAAGCGGGGAACAGACTGAGGTTCACATGGGGCAAACCGTAAAGGTTGGCCTAAAGTACGGCAGTAACGCTGTCAGCCGATTCACACTCGGCTGCGACAGTGGTTTTTGTGTTGTAAGCTATTCCGCTGACGGAAAGATGCAGATTTTGCAGAGGATTTCGGCGACCGAAATCGAGGTAATATCCGAGGGCGGAAATGTGACGATAAAGGATGCGGGTACCGGAGATGCGGTGCTTGACGGAATGACAACAGGAAACGTGATACTGCCTTATTTTTATTCCGAAGGCTACAATATGACAATCGACGGCACGGCATACCGGGGTGGTGCGATGTTTACACTTGAGAGCAGCGGTAATATGAACCTCATAAATCTTGTAAATATCGACGAATATGTCTGCGGAGTACTGCCGAGCGAAATTGGCGGCGGCAGCCCGCTTGAGACAATAAAGGCCCAGGCTGTGGCGGCCAGGAGCTATGCGACAACCGCTGCGAGCGAGGGCGGAAACCACGCGTCCATGGGCTTTGATGTGTGTCCTTCGACACACTGCCAGGTCTATCGCGGAATCAAGAACGAAAATGAAAACTGCAATCTGGCGGCAAAGGAAACCGCGGGTCTTTGCCTTTATTATGAGGGAAAGCCCGTTCAGGGATATTATGCGAAAAACAGCGGCGGCTACACTCAGAATGTAGAGGATGTGTGGAGCAGCAAGCTGGGGTATCTCAGAGCGGTGCCCGATCCGTACTGTCCGGCTTATCCTTGGGAAAAGGAATACAGCTTCAGCGAGCTGGAAAGTAAGCTTTTGGCTGCGGGCAAGAATGTCGGAACACTTACAAAGGTTGAAATCACAGCGCTTTCGGACAACGGAAACGTAAAGGAAATCACCTTCACGGGTACAGGCGGCACGGCAGTTTACAGCAAATACAATCTGCGCAGCTTCTTTGGATCAAGCGAAGTGAAATCCACGATGTTCAGATTCGACGGGGCGATGGAATATGTAGAGGTTTCAAAGAGCGGTGCAGCAGTGACATCGGTGCAGGGAAGCTTAGGGTCTGCAACTGCGGAGTCGCATGACGGTACTTTGATGATGAAGAATCTGTTCCTGCAAAATGCTGCAGGGGCGATGCAAAGAGCTGGTTCAAACGAGGCCTTTGCCATATCCGGAAACGGTGACATCAGAAAGGTCTATGCTGACAGGGGAAACGGCCTTTATGCCATAAACGCAGAAGGTAAAAAGTATCTTGTAAACTCTACGGGCAAAGAAGAAAGCGATAATTCGAACGCAGGTTCGGACACGGGAGATACCGTTAGGATTACTACCGTCACAGGAAAAACCGTTGAAACCTCCGGAACCCTGCATATCTACGGGCTTGGCTACGGCCACGGAATCGGGCTCATGCAGGACGGAGCGATTGCAATGGGAAAGCTCGGCTGCAGCTATGAACAAATCCTGAAATATTATTATACGGGAATAGAAATCAGATAAAACGAATAAAGATAAAAACGACAATAAAGACAATAAAAGCAAAGGATTTTTAACTATAGATGAACGTTAACGATTTTGATTATTATCTGCCGGAGGAGCTGATTGCTCAAAAGCCGGCCGAAAAAAGAGATATGAGCAGGCTCATGGTGATCCACAGGGATACCGGAGAAATCGAGCACAGGCATTTTTATGATGTTGTCGATTATCTGAATCCCGGAGACTGCCTGGTTATGAACAATTCAAAGGTGATTCCCGCAAGGCTTTTCGGTACAAAGGCTGAAACCGGCGCAAAGATTGAGTTTCTGCTGATAAAGCGGATTGAGGGCGATGTGTGGGAGACCATGGTACGCCCGGGCCGCAGGATGAAGGAGGGCGACCGCGTCATCTTTAATGCTTCAGGCGAGCCACGCTTTGAGGCAACAGTCATAGGCTATGGCGAGGACGGTACGCGCCACGTGCGCTTCGAATATGACGGTGTCTTTATGGAAAGGCTTGAGGAGACAGGCAGCATGCCGCTTCCACCGTACATAGAGAGGGAGGCCGAAAAGGCTGACAAGGACCGCTACCAGACGGTGTATGCGAAATACGAGGGCTCGGTTGCAGCGCCGACGGCGGGACTTCACTTCACGGAGGAAATACTCGAAAAGGCGCGTGCAAAGGGCGTAAAGCTCGCCTTTGTAACGCTTCACGTGGGTATCGGTACCTTCCGCCCCGTAAAGGTTGAAACGGTCGAAGAGCACCATATGCACTTCGAGGAATACGAGATAGACGAGGAAAATGCGCGCATAATCAACGAAACAAAGCGCGCGGGCGGGCGGATTATCTCCGTCGGTACCACCAGCACCAGGACCATGGAAAGTGCGGCGGTAAAGAATCCGGAAACGGGTATTTACGAGCTTTCAGCCGGTGCTGCCAGCACGGATATTTTCATCTATCCGGGCTATGAGTTCAAGATTGTGGACAGTCTTATTACAAACTTCCACCTGCCGAAATCGACGCTTTTGATGCTGGTATCGGCGCTTTACGACAGAGAAAAAATGATAGAGGCTTACAAAACCGCCGTTGCTGAAAAATACAGATTCTTCAGCTACGGTGACGCGAGCCTGATTTTGTAGGAGCAAAAGATAAATGAAACACGCTGTAACATACGAGCTTATAAAGGAATGTAAAAAAACAAAGGCGCGCCGCGGGGTGCTGCACACACCGCACGGCGACATACAGACGCCTGTGTTTATGCCGGTCGGGACTCAGGCGACCGTAAAGGCGATGAGGCCTGAGCAGGTGCGCGAAATGGGTGCCGAGATTATCCTCTCAAACACATATCACCTGTACTTGCGCCCGGGCCACGAGCTCATCCGCGAAGCGGGTGGTCTTCACAAGTTCATGAACTGGGACAGAGCCATACTCACCGACAGCGGCGGCTTCCAAGTGTTTTCGCTGGGCAAGCTGCGCAAAATCACCGAAGAAGGCGTGCGCTTCCAGTCCCACATCGACGGCTCGACGCACATGCTGACACCGGAAAAGGCGGTGGAGATTCAGAATGCGCTGGGGTCTGACATAATGATGGCCTTTGACGAGTGTGCCCCTTATCCGGCGGACTACAAGTATGTACAAAACTCGATGCGTCGCACCACCCGCTGGCTTGAACGCTGTAAGGCGGCTCACAGGGATATCGAAAGACAGTCGCTCTTTGGCATCATGCAGGGCGGAACATATAAAGACCTCAGAAAAGAAAGTGCGGATGCGATTGTTGAAATGGACCTTCCGGGTTATGCTGTAGGCGGACTTTCTGTGGGCGAGCCAAAGGAGCTGATGATAGAGGTCCTTGATTACTGTGTGGATTTCTTGCCAAAGGAAAAGGCGAGATACCTCATGGGCGTGGGATCGCCTGACTATCTCTTCGAGGCGGTAGAGCACGGAATTGATATGTGCGACTGCGTTCTGCCTACGCGTATTGCAAGACACGGACTTGCGATGACATCGCACGGCAGGGTAAATATTAAGAATTCGATGTATGAAAAGGACTTTACGACTCTCGATCCCGAGTGTGACTGCTACACCTGCAGAAATTACAGCAAGGCGTATTTAAGACACCTTTTTAAGGCCGAGGAAATGCTTTCGGCGATGCTTTTATCTAACCACAATCTGCATTTCTTGATTCACCTGATGGGTGAAATCAGAAAGGCAATCGAAGAGGACAGATTCCCTGAATACAAAAAGGAGTTTTACGACAAGTATGGCAGATTTTAATCAAAAGCCGATATGCCCCCACAATGAATTTTGCGGGGGCTGTATATATCAGGAAAAGCCCTATGAAGAGCAGGCACTCTTAAAGGGCAGTGAAGTTGAGGAGCTTATGCGGAAAAAGGGAGCGGATTTAAGCAACCTCTTAGAGCCGTTTCGTGCTGAGGATCTGGTGAAACCACCGCAGCTTTACGCATATCGCAGCAAAATGGAATATACCTTCGGGGATATGAAAAAGGGCGGCGAGATGACGCTCGGCATGCACCAGAAGGGCAGGTTCATGAACATCGTGACAGTGGATGAGTGTCAGCTCGTTCATCCCGATTTTAATGTAATCCTTAGGACCGTACTGGATTTTTGCAGTGATAAGGGCTATCCGAAATACAATGCGAAAACGCACCTGGGCCTCATGCGAAATCTGATAATAAGATGGGGCCAGAGGACAGGGGAGCTGCTTATCAATATCGTCACAACATCGGATGATTATGCCGGAACCACCTTTGATGAGGCAGGATTTGTTGCGGCGCTCGATTGCGTTAAGGATAAACTTAACAATGCTGTTGTGGGGACATTACACACAATCAACGACAGCCTCGCGGACGCTGTAATTCCGGGGGAAGTCAGGGTTTTGGCAGGCAGAGATTACTACATGGAGAAGATTTGCAATCTGACCTTCAAAGTGAGCGCTTTTTCGTTCTTCCAGACCAATATTCCGGCGGTTGAAAGGCTCTATACGGATGCCGTTTCCATGATAGATGATTTCTCCGGAAAGACCGCTTTCGATCTCTTTTGCGGCACGGGAACCATATCACAGATTCTTGCCCGCAAGGCGAAAAAGGTGGTCGGGATTGAAATCGTGGAGGATGCCGTAAATGCGGCAAGGGAAAACGCAAAGCTTAACGGACTTACAAACTGCGAGTTCATCGCGGGCGATGTCTTTGAAGCCCTCGGGACTGTCGCAGACCGTCCGGATGTAATTGTAGTGGATCCGCCCAGGGCAGGTATTACGCCGAAGGCACTCGACAGGATAGCGGACTACGGCACAAAGCAGATACTTTATGTGTCCTGCAACCCGAAAACTCTCGCGGAAAATATCGTTTATCTTCAGGAGTATTACGGTTACCGCACAGTACGCCTTAAGGCTTACGACAATTTCCCGTTCACAAAGCACATAGAGTGCGCAAGTCTCCTCCAAAAGATGGTGTAAAATTGAGAGAATTGAGATTTACAAAAGTGCACAAATGGTTTATAATAGCGCATATAGACACATAAAGTTGTGATACATGCAGTTGTATATTTACAAAAGGAGAAAATCTATGCTTAATATCGAACAGAAAAAAGAAGGCACAAATCTTGAAATCGCATTAGTAGGCAGACTTGATACAACTACTGTCGGTCAGCTCGAGGAAGTTACAAATGCAGGTCTTGCAGGCGTTACCGATCTGGTATTCAATTTAGCAGAGCTCGAGTACATCTCCAGTGCGGGACTCAGAGTTCTCCTTGCTTGCCAGAAGGTTATGAACAAGCAGGGCAGCATGGTTGTTACAAACGTAAAGGAAGAGGTTAGCGAAATCTTCGAAGTAACAGGATTTTCCGATATCCTTACGATCAAATAAGATAAATTAATAATAATCGAATAATAATAGTTTAAGTGCCGGCGATGAGCCGGAGAATAGGGAACCCGGTGTGAATCCGGGACGGTACCGCCACTGTAATGTGGAGGATGTGTAAGCATGCCATTGTTATTTTGCGAGAAGGTATACGCATCCTATGAAACTAAGTCAGGAGACCTGCTTAAATAAAACGCTCTATCCGTGCGAGTACATGGATAGGCTGTTTTGTTGCGTAAATGCAGGTAGCCATATATTATCAACATACTTTTTAAAGTGTACGGAGGTCAAAAGAATGAAATCTAATCTCAAAAAAGCTTTAGCACTTCTTACAGTACTTTGCATGGTATTCTGCATGGCAGCATGCGGAGATGCAGCTCCTGCAGACAACGGCGCTGACGATCAGGCAGCAGCAGATGCAGTAGCAGCACTCATCGATGCAATCTACGTTCAGGAATGGACAGAGGATACAGATGCGCAGTGCGCAGCAGCAAAGGAAGCATGGGACGCATTAACAGATGCACAGAAGGAGCTCGTTGAAGGCGAGTTCGCAGACCCTGATTATTTCGGCAGAGACACAGGCGATGCTTCAAAGGACGATCCTAGAAACGCTGACGGTATCGGCGAAAACGAAATCCTCGTAGTAAGCTTCGGTACTTCCTTTAACGACAGCCGCGTTGCTGACATCAAGGGAATCGAAGATGCTATCCAGGCAGCTTATCCTGAATGGTCGGTTAGACGTGCATTCACAGCTCAGATCATTATCAACCACATCCAGGCAAGAGACAACGAAAAGATCGACAACATGGATCAGGCTCTTGAAAGAGCAGTTGCAAACGGTGTTAAGAATCTCGTTGTGCAGCCTACACACCTGATGCAGGGTGCAGAATACGACGAGCTTTGCGCAGCAGTTAACGATTACAGTGATGAAATCGAAAACATCGTAATTGCAGAGCCGCTCCTCGGTATCGTTGGTGCTGACGGTCAGACAATCAATCCTGACAAGGAAGCAGTTGCAAAGAACGTAGTCGCAGACGCACTCGCTGTAAGCGGTTACTCCGACACAGCAGCTGCAGCAGCAGACGGCGTTGCATACGTATTCATGGGACACGGAACTTCCCATACTGCAAAGATTACATACACTCAGATGCAGACTCAGATGAATACCCTCGGTTATGACAATGTATTCATCGGAACTGTTGAAGGCGAGCCTGAAGAGACAGCTTGCGAAAACATCATCGAAGCTGTAAAGAACGCAGGCTTTACAAAGGTTATCCTTCGTCCGCTCATGGTAGTTGCAGGCGACCACGCTAACAA
>JAEEGU010000205.1 GCA_016280485.1 Bacillota bacterium
CTTTGAAAAGGCAGGAGTTGCTCCGAAGAAGCACCTCGCTGAGTTCAGAACCGAAGAAGGCGAAACCTACGAAGTAGGACAGACAATCACCGTTGCAGATTTTGAAGAAGGCACAAAGCTCGACATTACCGGTATTTCCAAAGGTAAGGGAACTCAGGGTAACATCAAGAGACACGGCCACCGCCGCGGACCTATGACTCATGGTTCAAAGCACAAGAGACTGCCGGGCGGTCTCGCAGCTGCAACTTATCCTTCCAGAGTATTCCGTGGAAACGAAGCTCCGGGAAGAACAGGTAGAGATACCGTTACAGTTCAGAACGTAGTTCTGGTAAAAGTTATCGCTGACAGAAACCTCATGCTCGTAAAGGGCGCTGTTCCGGGAAACAAGGGTGGCCTGGTTCGCGTTCAGTGCGCAGTAAAGGGACAGAATAAATAGGCTGGGAAAGGAGGAGACGAACAATGGCAAAGATCACAATGCTTAACATGGCAGGAGCTGAAGCAGGTACCATCGAACTGATGGACTCCATCTTCGGAATCACTCCTAACGAGAATGCAGTTCTCGAAGTTATTAAAAACTACCTGGCTAATCAGAGACAGGGCACACAGTCCGCAAAGACAAGAGGCGAAGTTCGCGGAGGCGGACGCAAGCCTTTCAGACAGAAGGGTACCGGTCGTCACAGACAGGGACATTCAACTGACCCTTCACAGGTAGGCGGCGGCGTAGTATTCGCACCAAAGCCAAGAGATTACAGATATGCAGTTCCAAAGAAGCTCAAGAGACTCGCAATGCTTTCCGCACTGTCCTCTAAGAATCAGGAAAAGGAACTTATCGTAATTGACGAACTCAAGTTTGACGCTCCAAAGACAAAGGAGATGATCAAGGTTCTGGAAAACGTAAAGGCCGAGAAAAAGGTTCTGATCGTTACAGCAGACAAGGACGAAAACGTAGTTAAGTCCGCAGCAAACATTCCTGGCGTAAGAACAGCACTGGTTGGTACAATGAACGTTTACGAAATCGTTAACCACGGCAGCCTGATTCTCACAAAGGAAGCAGTAAAGAAAATTGAGGAGGTGTATGCATAATGAAGACTCCTTACGACGTAATATTAAAGCCGGTTATCTCCGAAATGTCGATGGATAACGCAGCTAACAAAAAGTACACATTCAAGGTTGCTCCTGAAGCAAACAAAACTCAGGTTAAGCTTGCAATCGAGGAAATCTTCGGTGTAACAGTTGACAAGGTCAACATCATGAACGTTAACGGAAAAATCAAGAGAATGGGAAGAACACAGGGTCGCAGACCTGCTGTTAAAAAGGCAATCGTTACACTGACTGCCGACAGCAAAGAGATCGAGTTCTTCACAGGACTCTAATATAGGAGGTAGGCTAAAATGGGAATTAAAAAGTATAATCCGACCACTCCTGGTTTAAGAGGAATGACAGTCTCCACTTTTGAGGAGATTACAAGCAGCACCCCTGAAAAATCCCTTACAGTTACACTCAAGAAGCACTCCGGTCGTAACTCCAGAGGTAAGATTACTGTAAGACACAGAGGCGGCGGCACAAGACCAAAGTACAGAATTATCGACTTCAAGAGAAATAAGGATGGCATCCCTGCAAAGGTAGCTACTATCGAGTACGACCCTAACAGAACAGCCAATATCGCACTGCTTATCTACGCAGACGGCGAAAAGAGATACATCATCGCTCCGGACAAGCTCACCGTTGGTGACACAATCTTCTCCGGCCCTGATGCAGATATTAAGGTAGGAAATGCACTTCCACTTGCAAACATTCCTGTAGGTACAATCATCCACAACGTAGAGCTCAAGCCCGGCAAGGGCGGTCAGCTTGCAAGATCTGCCGGCAACAGCGCACAGCTTATGGCAAAGGAAGACAAGTACGCTCAGGTAAGACTTCCTTCCGGTGAAGTTCGCAAGGTGAGCATGGACTGCAGAGCCACAATCGGTGATGTTGGTAACCTCGACCACGGCAACATCCAGATTGGTAAGGCCGGCAGAACCAGACACATGGGTATCAGACCTACAGTAAGAGGTTCCGTAATGAACCCTAACGATCACCCACATGGTGGTGGTGAAGGTAAGGCACCTGTAGGACGTAAGAGCCCTGTAACACCTTGGGGTAAGCCTGCTCTCGGTTACAAGACCAGAAAGAAGAACAAGGCTTCCAATCAGTATATCGTAAAGAGAAGAAACGAAAAGTAGGAAGGAGCATAAATAATGGGTAGATCACTTAAAAAAGGTCCTTTCGTAAACGCTAAGCTGCTCAAGGCAATCGACGAGATGAACGCAGCTAACGAAAAGAAAGTAGTAAAGACTTGGTCCAGACCATCCACTATTTTCCCACAGATGGTTGGACACACTATCGCAGTTCACGACGGTAAGAAGCACGTACCTGTATATATCACAGAAGATATGGTAGGCCACAGACTCGGCGAGTTTGCTCCTACAAGAAACTACAGAGGCCACGCTGCTGATAAGACCTCAAAGAAAAAGTAAGAAAGGAGATAATTAATAATGGAAGCAAAAGCAATTGCAAAGTATGTTAGAATGTCTCCAATCAAGCTTAAGCCTGTTACCGATCTTGTAAGAGGCAAGGACTTAAACGAGGCACTGAACATTTTGAAGTTCACTCCGGGAAAGGGAGCTGAAATCGTAGAAAAGGTTGTAAAGTCTGCAGCTGCTAACGCAGAAAACAACTTCGACATGAATCCGGACAATCTGTATGTTGCAGAAATCTATGCTCATCAGGGTCCAACCATGAAGAGATGGAGAGCCGGTTCACAGGGTAGAGCATCAATCATTCTGAAGAGATCCAGCCACGTTGGCTGCACTCTCAAGGAAAGAAACTAATAAGGAGGAACATTAAATGGGTCAGAAAGTAAGTCCACATGGATTAAGAGTCGGCGTCATTCAGGATTGGGACTCCAAGTGGTATGCAGACAAGAAATCATTTGCAGACAACCTCATCGAGGATAATGCAGTAAGAACATACGTAAAGAAAAAGCTTTACGCAGCAGGTATCTCCAAGGTAGTAATTGAGAGAGCCGCTAACAATCAGATCAGAGTCATCGTACTGACCAACATGCCCGGTAAGGTAATCGGTCGTTCGGGCGACGGCGTTGACCAGCTCAAGGCTGAACTCGAAAAGATGACAAAGAAAACAATCGCAATCGAAATCAAGGAAATCAAGAGAGCAGAGCTCGATGCACAGCTCACAGCTGAATCCATCGCTCAGGCACTCGAAAGACGTGTTTCCTTCCGTAGAGCAATGAAGCAGGCAATCGGCCGCACAATGAAGTCCGGCGCAAAGGGAATCAAGGTTCTCCTCTCCGGTCGTGTAGGCGGTGCTGAAATTGCAAGAAGCGAAAAGTATTCCGAAGGTAACGTTCCTCTCCACACACTGAGAGCTGACATCGACTACGGCTTCGCAGAAGCTGACACTCAGTACGGCAAGCTCGGCGTTAAGGTTTGGATCAACCACGGCGAAATCCTTGACAAGGGCCTCAAGAGCGCAGTTCCTGAGGACAAGCCTGAAAGACGCGGCGACCGCAAGCCAAGACGCGACGGCGAAAGACCTCGCAGAGATGGCGACCGTCCTCGCAGAGATGGCGATAGAACTGAAAGACGTGGCCGCAGAGGCGACGCTCCGGAAGCTCCAAAGGCTGTAAACCCAAGAGTTCGTAAGACTCCAAAGGTAGAGCCGGTTAAGGAAGAACCACAGGTAGAGGCTCCGGCTGAAACAGCTGCAGAGACTACTGAAGCATAGACCAATTGGAAGGAGGAACTAAACTATGTTAATGCCAAAGCGCGTTAAGCGTAGAAGAGTCCACAGAGGTAGAATGAAGGGCGTTGCTACAAAG